>DATKKE010000070.1:0-37964 GCA_035543455.1 Methanoregulaceae archaeon | reverse complement strand
TCCTTCGCCCACTCCGCAATTGCCGTCCAGTCGCGGAAGTCCCCGACCGGTGATTTCACGTTCTTTATCATCCATCGCTGGAGCCACCCGAGATTCGCCGGGTCCAGCCTGCCCGCGAACATCGCCTCCGCAACAGGCTGCAGCGGAATGACGGCCTTGTGAAGTGCCTTCTCCATGTACGCCATCGACTCGGGGTCCTTCGAGACCGGTGTAAGGCCCACGATGAACGTTGCCACAGGCAGTTTCGCGAGAGCGTCGCTGAAGCGTTTCACGAACTTCCCTACATCGCCGACCATGCGTCCCATGTACATCGGTCCGCCGATGACGACCCCGTGGTAACCCGCGAGTGTCGAGACGCTTCCTATCTCCATGACGTCGGCAATGTGGCCGGCGGCCTGCAGTTCCTTCCCGATTGCCTGGGCAATCTCCGTGGTTGTGCCCTTTCTCGATGCATAGGCTACGAGGATATGTGCCATGGTTTTCCCTGATCGGGAATTATGTGCCGAAGGATATTAAAGAAAGGGGTGGGATATTGCACGAGGACCGAATTAGGGCAGGATTTCTGTGGGGCTGTTCATGCTTCTGCCAGAATTTCCCATTTCATCGCAGACTCACGATTAGTCATGAAAATCCATTTCACATGCTTTAGGAAATCGTACCGCTCGATGTTCGCCTGTTTGAGAATGGATAAGAATGTACCAATTGCTATCTCCTTGTGAGTCGGAACGGTTGCAAGACGGCGGGTTTCTGCATTAAGGAGATGGATATGGCTACCGGTCTGTCCGACCGGCCTGAATCCGAAGAGAGCTAAAATACTGATAATTTCATGAGCCGACAGGAGAGGAATTTTTGGAAAGATTATCCCCTTCGATATCCAGGTAGGTCAGCTTGTGATCCCCGGGGTCAGCTCGACCAGAAGTTGATAATATTCCTCAAGCCCCTTCTTGAGGTTCTGCACAGATTCTAGTTCGGTAAGTCCCTGATCGGCAACATTCGTATGGAGATCGACAGCCACGAAATATTTTCCTTCGTTGGTGGACTTCGATGAGGGTTTTCATGATCAGTACGATCTATCTGGTTCTGTAATGATATTGGTATCCGCTGTTGATGTTCGTATGCTTTGATTCCCATCCATACCTCTCTGATGATTCGAACATTCCAAGATATTCTCCAAATACGCCCCAAATGAACCCCTGTATTTCCGCTCCCTGATTGTACATCATACCTCATGAACGATAAACACCGCGGACCTTGATTCATGACCTCCTTTCACTATTAATTCGCCTGTATTCGCCGCCTTTTCTCTCAGTGCCAAAATCCCCTATTTTCTATGGCTTTTATCCGAATTCCTGCTATTATCTGCCTTTTAGCGACAGTTAAGGAAATTCAGATCAGTATTCGCGTCAAATAAGATCAGATAGCAGGATTTCGCATGTGAAATCCGGACAAAGGACATTGCATCATACTAATCATATATAAAATACGGTAACCAACGTAACTAACCTAGGCACTACTTCCATTGCACCTCAGGGACCAGGCCCATGTATAACGTACTCTATGTCGATGATGAAGGAGACCTTCTCGATATTTCGAAACTTTTTCTTGAAGATATGTCGGAGATCAACGTCACCACCGCATTGTCTGCCATGGAAGGCCTTGAAATTCTTCAGGATGGATCCATCGATGCGATCGTGTCCGATTACCAGATGCCTGGAATGGACGGTATCGCTTTCTTAAAAGAGGTACGTTCCTGCCATGGTGATATCCCTTTTATTCTCTTCACCGGCAGGGGCCGCGAGGAGGTCGTCATCGAAGCCATCAGCAATGGCGTGGATTTTTATCTCCAGAAAGGTGGTGACCCGAGGGCCCAGTATGCAGAACTTGCCCACAAGATCGGGACTGCGATCGAACGGAAGCGGGCCAAAGAGAACCTGAAGAACAGCGAAGCCCGGCTTAGGCAGATCATCGATCTGGTGCCGCATATGATCTTTGCGAAAGACCATGAAGGTAATTTTCTCCTGGCAAACCGTGCTGCCGCGGAATTATACAATACGACTGTCGCCGAGCTTGAGGGGAAATCCCAGGCACAGTTCCACACGGATCAAAACGAACTCCGGCAGATGCTTGAAGATGACCGGGATGTCATCGCCACAGGCAGGACCATGTCCATTTCCGAGGAACCTTTCATCGATGCCAATGGAAAGCACCATTTTTTACAGATCGTGAAGGTCCCCTTTTGCACCCCCGGCATAAACGAACCGGCCGTTCTCGGTGTGGCGATTGACATCACCGGGCGCAAACAGGCTGAGCTCGAACTCAGGGCGATGAACGAACAACTCGCAGCAGCGCAGGGGCAACTCCGGGCGCAGTATGAGGATCTCGTCACTGCACAGGCGGAAATTTTCAGCCGCCAGCAGCAGATAGAAGGGATCGCAGCAACGGTGCCAGGTGTTGTCTATCAGGCTCGTGGCAGACCTGACGGGACGATCGACCTGATCTATTTCAACGAGAGTGCCGCCGGAAGTATTTTTGGGTTCGATTATTCAGATATAGATCCCTTGCGGTGGTTTGTCGGACACGTGCACCCCGACGACCGGAACCGGTTTACCGAATCGGTCGATGATGCTTTTAAGAATGGAGAGGGCTGGAATTTTGAAGGCAGGTTTGTAAACCCTTCCGGGGAGACGATCTGGTTCCAGGGGATAGGGAGACCCGTCTTCCGTGGTCCCGAATGGGTATATTCCGGTGTCCTGTTGGATATCACCGAACGGAAACGTCAGGAACATATCCCGAAAACCCAGCTGGCTCTCGGTCTTGAACTGCAGAAGATCCATGGCCTGAAAGACACCCTCGATGCCTGCCTTGCTGCCGCGATCGAAATTTCGGAGATGGATGCAGGCAGTATTTACCTTGTCGACGATAAAACAGGTTCGGTTGACCTTGCCGTCTACCGGAATCTGGGAGAGGAATTTATAAAAAATGTCATGCATTATCCGGCCGGTTCGATGAATGAGCAGATAGTTGCCGCAGGAAAACCTATCTATTGCCAGGCAGGGGAAACCGGCGTCGTGCAAAATTCTGTCTACGAACGGGAAGGAATAATGGCGATAGGCAGCATCCCGATAGCGGTAGGAGGCCGGATGACTGCCTGCCTGAATATCACATCCCATATTCTCGACGAAATACCGGTCAATGCACGGATTGCACTCGAAACAATTGGCACCCAGATAGGAGCAGCTATCGAACGGATAAGGTCGGAAGAAGCGTTACAGGAGCGTGAAAACAAGTACCGGGCACTGGTTGAAACCACGCGGACCGGGTACGTAATTATCGACGACCGGGGCCAGGTCCTCGATGCGAACCCTGAGTACACCCGCCTGACCGGTCATACCTGCCCCGAAGAAATTGTAGGGAGGAACGTCCTCGAATGGACGGCTGATTACGATAAAGAGGAAAACAGCGATGCTATCCGGCAGTGCGTGCAGAACGGGTTCATCCGGAACTTTGAGATCGATTATGCCGATCCATCAGGAAACATTATTCCGATCGAGATCGATGCTACCATGATACGTTCCGGGGAATCGGTTCAGATCCTCACGCTCTGCAGGGATATCAGTGAGCGGATAAGGAACCAGTCCGCGCTTCTCGAAAGCGAGGAAAAATACCGGACGCTTGTCGAACACACCCAGGACGGCGTCTTTATCGTACAGGATGGCCGGCTGGCCTTTTGTAACCGGGCTCTTGCGGAAATGGCAGGATACCATGAGGATGAACTGATCGGGCGTCATATCAACGAGATGGTTGCTCCAGAGGACCGTGAGATGGTTCTTTCACGTCACATGGAAAGGATCGCCGGTAAGCGGTTACCGGAATCATATGAATTCTCCCTGCTCCACAGGGACGGTACAACCCGGATCATGGTGAGGATGCTTGTCGGTGTGGGAACGTACAGGGACCGGCCGGCCACAATCGGTACGGTCCATGATATTACCGAAGAGCGCCGGCGGGAAGAAATCCTGAGGGAGAGCGAACAACTGCACCGCCTGCTCGTCGATAATGCGGCCGATGTTATATGGACCATGGACCTGGAGGGACAGATCACCTACACAAGCCCGTCGGTTGAGAAATTACGCGGTTATACACCTGAAGAAGTCCTTAAGCGGTCATTCGACCAGGTGATGACACCTGCCTCGGCCGGGATTGCGAAACGTGAACTGGCCGCTGCTCTCGAAGAGGTACGCAAGGGACGCCGTTTTCCGAGTTACCGCGGCGAATTTGAGCTGCGCTGCAGAGACGGCTCCACTGTCTGGACCGATATAACAACAACAGGTATCTATAATGAAGCGGACGAACTGGTTGGAATCCTCGGCATTACCCGTGATATCACGGATCGCAAACGTCTCGAGCAGGCATTGCTGGAGAGCGAGCTGAGGTTCCGGTCCATTTTCAACAATACGAGCGACGCGATCCAGATCGTTGAGATCACGCAGGACTGGTCTCCCGGGAGATACCTGGAGATTAATGATGTAGGATGCAGGATGCTTCAGTATAGCCGGGAGGAACTCCTTGCAAGAAGTCCTCTCCATCTTGCTACGGAATACGGCCAGCTTGAACGTGTCCGCGTGGATCTGAAAACGCTCGGGAAATCAACCTTCGAGACCAGCTACCGGCGGAAAGACGGATCCGTTGTGCCGGTCGAGATCAATGCCCAGGTTGCGACCATAGATGGTAAAACCGTGGTAGTATCGGTAGTTCGTGACATTACCGATCGTAAACGGGCGGAAGATGCCCTGTGTCTGGCCAACCACAAACTCAACCTCCTTTCATCGGTAACACGCCATGATGTCCTGAACCTGCTTATGGCGCTGAAGGGGTATGTTGATCTGTCAGGAAGATGCAGCACGGATGAGAAGTTCCGGGCCTACCATGGTAAGCAGGAAGAACTTATTGGACGTATCGAACGCCAGATCCTGTTCACCAGGGAATACCAGGACATCGGTAACCAGGCGCCGTGCTGGCAGGATGTGAAGAGATCCCTCACGACTTCTGTCCAGGGATTTGGTTTTTCCGGCATCGACCTGGACGTGCAGGATCTTGAGGATATCGAGATCCTGGCAGATCGCCTTCTTCAGAAAGTCTTCTTCAACCTTATCGATAATGCACTGCGGCACGGTGGGGAACATATGAAAAAGATCAGGATCTCATCGTGCCGGTCCGGAAACAATCTCGTTATCACCTGTGAAGATGACGGGGCGGGAATCCCTGCCAACGAAAAAGAGAAGATATTCACCCGTGGATATGGTAAGAACAGCGGATTCGGCTTGTTTTTGATCAGGGAGATCCTTGCTATCACCGGTATCACGGTCGAGGAGACCGGTGTTGCCGGTAAAGGTGCCCGTTTCCAGATCACGGTGCCGGAAGGTGCACACCGGTTCCGTAATAAGCATTCGTAATTCCCAGGGAATTCCCGATCTCATCCCCAGGGATTCCTCTTCTGAGACCGGATTGCCCGGCAGAAAATATAGAGCTTGTGGATGGCAGGCCTGTCTGGAAGCATCACTGTGAACTCTGCTGCGGGTGTATCCATACCTGCCCGGTTGAAGCTATCCAGGCCGGTCCCCGAACCGCGGCCCGGCCGCGGTACAGGACCCCATCCATCAGTATTTCGGAACTGGAACTACAATCCCGAAAAAAACCCTGAAAACCATCATCTGCTAATTTGACGGCGCCATTAATAATTCCCTTATATACCCCAGGCCAATCACGAGGTTTCCTGAATGGACCGCCTGAAGCGCAGAAATAATCCGGTTTTCTACTTCTTTTTGTACTTTTTCCCGGCCGAGAATGCCTTTTCCACTTCTTTTCCGACGCTGAAATAGGTGTAATGCGCATATACGATCGGGCGAATCTTTTCAATATCCGGCTTCCCATCGGTCAGGCATGATGCGTCGGCATGGATCTCCACGATTTTGCCGATGTGCAGCACGTGGCTCCCGCATTCGACGGATTTGAACAGCGTGCATTCGATACTGACCGGGCATTCTTCGGCCATCGGAGCGGTCTTCAGGTTCCCGTAAAACGACCGGAATACCCCGGATTTGTCCTCCTGCGAACCAGAGACGAGTCCGCAGTGATCGGTCTCCACCACCAGGGTTTCGGACGGGATATTCAAGCTGAATGTTTTGTTCTCTTCAATTCCTTGTGCAGTATACCGCGCCCGGTTGATCGCAACGCAGACCATCGGTGGCGCCATGCAGGCGACCGTGGACCATGCCGCGGTCATATAATTCGGCTTACCGTGTACATTCGCTCCCACGAGCAGGGCAGGCATAACGCTCATGAACGGCATCGGGCCGACTGTGATTTTATCCATCGTGTTCCCTCGGGAGTAGGATTTGTGAAGATGGGTGCTTAATGTATCTTCCAAGAGAAGAGAAAAAAAATTTCATCAGATGTATACAGCATGGGCAGCGGATAATGCGAGCCATGCAAAAACTAACAACACGATGACAAATATCCCGGTGTTGATGACGCTCTTCGTGGCCCGTGCCCTGATATCTTTGACATACAGTGCTTCATATACATGGAGGAGCAGTGCACATAGGAGGTATATTCCATAGATAAGCAGTGTCATCCCGCATGCCAGCGCTCCCCAGTTCAGACCTGCCGCGAGCAAAGCAACAATCCCGATAGCCAGGTTTGCGTAGCCGACCTCAAGCTGGAACTCCGGATGGTCCTGCATCCACCCCATCCTTGCCTGGTCGGAACGATAGAAAACTGAATGTCTCAGGAAACTGATAATTCCGACTACACCGACGAGAATCGCGGCGGCAATCCGGTACGCAAATCCAGGGTCAGCAAACAGGTAATACATTGTTATAAAAATTCCGGCCAGTGTCGCAACAAGCGTAGCAGCGAAAAGAAGCGACGCAATTCCTGGATCTTCGGTGCCTGAAGTCATATTCTGCCTGGTTAAGGCTTTAACCTGAACGTATAAAATTTAACCCGTTTATCTTCCGTTTTTGGCGAGACAGGAACATGATTCCTTGGTATAAATCCGGAATGAAAAAAAGTTCCGGGATCAGCTGATCAGGTACGTCACAGTAACCGTTGCCGATACCGTAATGTCGCCAGGCTGAATCGGTGTAGACGAACGTGCCGTGTCTGTGGCCGCTGGCATTGCCCAGTTCTGGAACAGGACCGGGGTATACTGGCTGCCGATATCGACCGTCTTCACCGAGGAGATCTTTATTCCAAGGGTATCGGCGACGGTCTGTGCATTGGCCGCAGCATTCTTTGTCGCCTCTTTCAGTGCCTCATTCCTGAGGATCTGGGCTTGTTCGTCGGAGAGGAGGAACTGGATGGAACTCGCCTGGTTGATTCCGTTCGCAACCCCGATGTCGATCACGTCACCAGTCCTGTTCACATCGTGAAGGGTGACGGTCAGGGTATTCGTCACATGGTATGCCTTGATCTTCTGCCCGATCGGGTACTTGGTGGTATCGTATACCGGGTAGATATTGTATCCGGTGGTCTTGAGGCTGTCTTTCGGGACCCCGGCCGCAGTAAGCGCATCCATCACGTTCGTCATGGTGACGGCGTTTTCTGCCTGAGCGATTTTCACGTTTTCATCCTCAGTCTCGACCGCGAGTGAGATCTGGGCACGGTCGGGAGTCCCGATCACGGACCCGGTCCCTGATGCCGTAATCGTATGGTCGGTGCTTGTGTCGGCTGCGTACACGGTTCCGGTCGCCGCCAGTGCGACGAGGAGTACGATTGCAGTGACTATGGGGATCGTCAGTTTCATAATTATCAGGAGAATATTGTGCGATGCTCCGGTTAATTGTTGCTTTGACTGCGAAAAAAATGGAAGTAATGATGTTTTCTGAAAACGGAAATCTTCGAACTGTACGGTCATGATGTATAACGTGGCCAGAGAAACGGCACGAGTCGAACAGATCTACCGGTGGTCTCTCCGGATTATACCCCCGGTCTCGCTTGCAATGTATTTCCTCCTTTTCCTTTCCCTTCGGATGCAAGGAATGAACCTTGCGAGCCCGGCCTCCTCGTTTGATCGAGGCGAAAGGGAAAAACAGTTATACCTCAGACGATTGAGTCTGAACAAATGAGCCCATGGGTTGCCCTGCTCCGGGGGATCAATGTCGGTAAGACAAAAACGGTAAAGATGGAAGACCTGGCTGCATTATATGAATCCCTGGGTCTGAAGAATGTGCGGACCTACCTCAGGAGCGGCAATGTGATATTCGATGCACCGGAAATGGACACCGAAAAATTATCGTTGATACTGGAAGAGCGGATAACCGGGACAGTCGGTTTCCCGGTAAAGGTGCTCATACGGACCGGAGAGGAGCTTCAACAGGTTATCAACGATAACCCCTTCTTACCGGGACTATCCCGCGATATGACCAGACTTCACATTACATTTCTGTCAGATTATCCTACCCCTGCCTCGTTGCATATGGTGAACGCGATAAAAGACGAAGCAGACAGTGTTGTTGCGACGGGAAGGGAGGTTTACCTTTTCTGCCCGGACGGTTATGGGAGGACGAGGTTTTCGAATGCTTTCTTCGAAAAAAACCTGGGGATGGTCGCTACGACGAGGAACTGGAAGACCGTAATTGCATTGGCTGAAATGGTACAAGACAGTGCTGCGTGAGTCACCTCGCGGGGGAGAAAACCCCTGCAGCTCGACCCCCTGCCGGGCGGTATTCCAGATGAAGGTCCAATGGTCATGCCGGTAATAAGGATGTGGATCAGAAGAAATGATCCTCAGTGATCATTTAGCCAGCTATTATTTTGCATGGGATCGGGAAGGAGGATCCTCCGGGATCACCGATCACCAGTTTTTCTTCATAGCTTCCATTCTTCGTTCCTCTGGCATACGTTCAACCGCATATCGCAGGGCAGTTCGTGGCATTACTCTCCGGTTCCGCATGATAAATTCAAATACCTCGTTTTCGTGCTTCCTGCTCGCTTCCTTGAGCAGCCATCCATATCCTTTCCGGACCAGGTCGTCCTCATCGGTCAGGAGGAGCCCGGCGATTTCAAGGACCTCAGGAAGAAAATGTCCCCGTTTGGCGGGGACGATCAACGATACCGCTGAAGCGCGGCGCACCCAGCGGTTTTCCGACTTCGTCCACGATTTGAGACGGTCAATAAATTCAGGGAACATTACGAGAAAGTCGCCTATCGTGTGGTTGCAGAACCCGTCGCACATGGCCCAGTTCGAAATATACGTACCAATCCAGTATTTAAAAACATCAAAATCCTCCCGTTCGAACCGATCCTTAAGGTGCGGGACCCAGAAAGAAACAACAAATGCCTCTTCCGTGATCTGGGAACGGTACAGCTCCTCGCAGAGTCTGAAAATTTCGTTTTTATCCTTTGACCTGACCTCTTTCCAGTATTTTTCCGCGATTTTACCAACAACCGCCGTTTTCACCCCGTAACCCCGGACTTCCTCTTTGAAAAAACGGGAAAAACTCTGTTTTGTGGCAGCGTCGGCACTATTTTGCAGGTCCTCACGTATCATTCCGATTATCGGATCCATAGTACAATAGTGGACGGGTACGGGAAAAACATCCCGGTCCTGCGTTGTATCGACAGAGTGCCTGAATTACTCTCCTGGTACTATTTCTCCTGCAACCAATCCTATTTTTAATGGGTAAAGTTCGACAGCTCCTATCCCGGCCTTAACTGCCGGGTCAGTAGGAATCCGATGGAATAGTCAAAACTGCTAAAGGAACGTGAAAAATTAATGGAACCGGTCATCCGGTCCGTCCCGGTTCACAGATTTATGTGCACGACTTTTGCCGGGGGAAACCCATTGAAATACGTCGAGGAAGCGTGGGAATATGCCCCGATGTTTTCCGAATATACCAGGTCGTTCAGTTCGAGTTCAGGCAGGTCTGCTGAATTAGTAATCGTGTCGAACGCATCGCAGGTCGGTCCGAAAACGGCTGAAATTTGCGTCTCTCCCTCTTTAAAGGCAAGGACAGGGTAATTTGTGTGATCGAACACCTGGCCTGAATAGGTATGGTACACACCGTCATTGATATAATACGACGGTTTTCCGTCGCGGAACGATTTGCCGATCACTTTTGCGACCAGCGTGCAGGTATTCGCCACGAGGAACCGGCCCGGTTCGGCAAGAATCTGCATATCCTGGGGAAATATTCGTTTTATCTCGACGTTCAGTTTCCGTGCAAGTATTTTGAAGGACTTCACTTCAGGATGGTATTTTACCGGAAATCCCCCGCCGATATCGAGGATCCGGATCTTTTTTCCCGTCCTCGTTTCTGTCTCCCGTATAATACTTGCCGAGAGCTGCAGGGCCTGGACATAATTATCGAAATTGGTACATTGGCTGCCTACATGGAAACTCAACCCTTCGACGACGAGGTCCATGGAAAAGGCATCTGAAATCAGGTCAACCGCTTCGCCGGGATCGGCACCAAACTTGGAAGAGAGCTCTACGAGCGAACCGGTATTCGGCACACGCAGCCTGAGGACGAGGCCGGCATGAGGTGCATAATGCCCGATCTTTTTTAATTCCTCCCTGTTGTCAAATGTCACCAGGGGTTTGTAACAGTCGAGAGCCTCTAATGTCTCTATCGGTTTGATCGTATTCGCATAGATTATTTTATCCCAGATCCATTCCTGGCGTTCACGGTCAGGCATGTCTCTGATATTTTCGTAGACAATCATGAATTCGGGCATGGATGCGACATCGAAACTGCACCCTTCTTTATAGAGCGTCCTTACAATTTCCAGGTTTGAATTTGCTTTTACCGCGTAGTATACCTGGACATTCGGCAGATGCTCTCTGAATTCCCGGTAGTTCTGCCTGATCATTTCGTGGTCGATGACGAATATGGGAGTCCCTTCTTTAAATGCCAGTTTCTCAAGAAATTCCTTTCGTTCCCGGCTTATATGATGGACTTCATCGCACATGTCCGTCTTCTGTCTTGTTCTCCCAGGCCCATTCACTCTTGTCATTACATGAGTAATCTATCCCACGGATAAGAAGTTTTTCCACTCAAACATCATGCAAAATCAGAGGCAGATTAATCGGGCTGCGAAGCATCAGGTATTCACGGAAATTGCCTGGCACTTTTTATTCATTTCCCGGACGTTACCGGAGCTGGTACGACAATTACCCGAAGAATGATAGTATTCGTATCGGTCCCTGCGGATTTTCGCCATATGCTGCAGGAGAATCCGGGCATGATATCGGGCAGGGATTGGTCATAAGGGCCTGTTCCTCGTGTGTTCCGGTCAGCTCGAGGAGAATGAATCCGGTTTGGCAACACGGGTCCTGATACAAGGGAAGAAGCAGTAAACTAGTTTAAACCTCAATCATTACTAAGGTGAGATGATGTCGAAAATTGCCGTCGATTCAGTTTTTCATGCGATGTTCCTTCTCACAGACCTGCGGGTAATACTCCGTGAAACTGCTCCTTTGCATGAATTGGACGATCAGCAGCGTGAAACGGCAGAAAGAATCCTGAACTCGCTTATGGCGCAGGTGCAGATACTCGAAAAGGAGCTTCTCAGATGAAGTGCACCCCCTCGCTCGAAGCACGGGATGTCGATGAGAACCTGATCAATATCGACCCGATCCAGGTCGGCGGGCGTCTTACTGCCGATGCGATGAAAGCAGTGATCGCATGGGGCGACGGGTATTCTGTCTGTGACAACTGCCGCAAACCGAACCGCCTCGATATGATAAAAAATCCTCCGATCGACCAGTTTCACCGCGATCTTGCCAGGTTCCTGAATATGGACGAGGCCAGGGTAGTTCCTGGGGCGCGAAGAGGTTTCCAGGCCGTTTCCGGGACGTATATCAGAAAAGGGGACCCGGTACTTCTGACAGCCCTTTCGCACTATACCGAATTCCTTGCTATCGAGGCATACGGAGGCATCCCTCTTGAAATCCCAAAAACCGCGGGGAATATCATAACGGCAGATGCAGCTGCAGAGAAGATCGATTTTATAATGCGGGAGTACCGGAAACCCCCTTCTCTCCTGTTCATCGACCACTTCGATTACCAGTTCGGAAACGAACATGAAGTCCGCGGAATTGTAAAAGCAGCCTGCCAGAATGATATTCCTGTTGTTTATAACGGAGCATATACCGTCGGGATCATGGAAGTGGACGGAAAGCAGCTCGGTGCTGATTTCGTTATCGGGTCGGGCCACAAGAGCATGGCGGCACCGGCACCTTCGGGTGTTCTTGCAGCAACGAAAGAACGCTCGGCTGAGGTTTTCCGGACTACCGGAACGAAGGCCGATGTGACAGGCAGGACGTTCGGCATCAAGGAGATCGAGATGCTCGGCTGTACATTGATGGGAGTGACCCTGATCGGGATGATGGCCTCATTTCCCCATGTCAGGTCCAGGGTAAAGCACTGGGACCGGGAGCTCGCCAATGCGAAGATTGTCACCGATGCGCTGCTATCGATTGACGGGACGAAAATTCTCTCGGAAATGCCAAGGAAACACACCCTGACCCGTGTCGACACTACCGGGTCCTTTGACAAAGTTGCCGGGACACACAGGAAACGGGGCTTTTATCTGACCAGCGCGTTACGGGAACGGGGTATCGGGGGAACGATACCGGGTGCAACGAGGGTGTGGAAATACAATTCGTATGGCATGACTGAAAAGCAGGCCCGTTATACCGCGGATGCGTTCGTGGAGATTGCCAGGGAAAATGGCTTAATGGGGTAATCCCGGGGAAAAACGGATTGGTGGCATAACAACCTGGAAAGACCAGGAATTTTTCATTTTTCGGTTCCCGGTACCTGTTCCTCATCCGCAACAAGTTCTTTTTTCACTACTTTCATCTCGCAGGCCTTGTCTCCCATGCACATGCTCCGGACGAACCTTAGCGTATATTCCGGGTTAAGGGCCTCTACCGAGGTTATCGCGAATGTAAGACACCTCGAAAATACCGGTCCGGTACTGCCACGGATTTCAATCTCCCTGAAAATGAAAGGGCAACGGGTGATCCGGAGAACAGAACGGTCTTCGGCAATTTTTAAGTGTTCAACCGTGTAGTCTGCGGAAAAGAAAATTGTCGATATAATCCGGAGGGCTTCTGCGACCTGGGGGGCTGTTTTAAGGGGGAGCCTCAGGGCCCCGGCAACCTCTTTTGATTGTTTTCCGATCTCGATCCAGATGTCCTGCTCGAGCTCGTCGTACTGCGCCCCGATTCGTTCCCTGAAAATGAAATCATACATCACCGGCAGCCTCGATGCAAGCCGGCTCGCGATCTGCCATTTCGTGGTATCGGGGATGTCCTTCAAATCCATGGAGTGGAGATCTACCCCAGGAGTAAAAAAACCAACCGGCCCATCCTGCAGATCCGTCGAATAGCCGATACCGCAAAGGATGAAATTCCATTTGCCGTGCATGTTTGTACAGGCCTTCGGTAACGGTATAACGGGACCTGGAACATCACGGCGGTGCCATTGCCGGGACCCATGATTTCCTGTTTCGTCGCCGGAGCGGGCTCACCTCCGGATAGGTATATCAAAATGGAGACCCAATATGAAGGAACAGGACGGCTTCGCCAGGATTTTTGGTTGACGGGTATGGGAATTCGTTTTTTCCGCGGTCAGAAAACAAAATACTCGCACGAGCACCACCAGATAAAGGAGATAGCCCGTATTGTCGCCGGAGAATTTGCCGACCAGGACGTTTTTATCCTGACGAATGTCCTTGTTTCGAACGGCGAACTCGACTGCGTAATCCTGACATCCCACGGCCCCCTGATCCTCGACCTGAAGGCATTTTCGGGGACTGTCCGGGGGTCGGAAAATGGTTCCTGGGAGGTCGAAACAAAGGACGGGATTCACCCGCTCCCTAACATTTTTATCCAGGCTAAAATACACCGGCAGGACTTCATCGACAAGATGATCCCCATTTGCCGGGCACATTTTCCCCATATCGGAGAGAGCAACCTGAAAAAAATCGGGTCCTGGGCCTACTTCTGCCCAGGGAGCAGCTATGCGGATGGACAGATAGATCTCCGCAGGGTTAAATGGTTCCGGGTAGTAACCGCGGAATCGTTACCTGAAAAACTACGGTTTATCGATGCCGGGTATACCCTGAGGGCTCTGGACATGGAAGCAATTGTCCGTGAACTCCGGCTCTCGGAATACTCATTCGAAACAAACAGGGAGATAAAACAAAAAAAATCAGGCAGGGAAGGGATTCTCGGCACTCCCTGGAGGAAAGGGATCCTCGTTGCTGTCGTGATTATTGCATTAATCCTGGTAGTTCCGGGATCGCAGGTATTTATATCGGATTCCATCAACAGCATGATGAGCACAGGCGGCGCCCTGGTATCGTCATTTTCGAGGGAAACCCTTAAATCCGGGTCATCATCGTCGGATTCCTCGGATGCGATCGCGTATCTGAACGGGATCCGGGAACAATACGGAGTATCACCTCTGTTCTTTGACGAGCGACTTTTTAACCTGGCCCTGGTAAGGGCAGAGGATATGGCGCAGTACCAGTACCTGTCGTACATCAACCCCAAAACCGGCACCTGCGCTAACAGTATAAAAATACTCTACGGTTTATCGCCTGATGAAAACGTAGTGGAGAACGCGTACGGGCAATGGAATGGTTATACACACGGGATCGAACGGCGGGCCTTTGATTCGTGGATGGCCGAACCCGGGAACAGGGCACAGGTGCTTGGTAACTACAGCTCTGGGGCTATCGCATGTTCAGGCGGTTATTGCTCATTCCTGGGCCTGAACCACGAACGGACAGGTACGGTGTGCCAGAAGGGGCCTCCCGGAGTGAATATCACTCATTAACTCCCGGAAATGCCTATGTTTTGCCGGATACCAATTACCTTTACATCGCCGGACACGAACCTGCCGGTCTTTATGCCTGTGATGTCTGTGAAAAATTAGATTGAAGGTTCCGGGCTGTCTCATACCGTGCTACCCCTTCCGGAACATCAGGAACCCTGTCATGCCAAGTGCGGCAAGGGGAATTCCGAGGTCGGACGGTGCTTTTGTGGCTGCCGGAGGCGGACTTCCCGGTACCGTTGTCTGCACTGCCGATGTCGGAGTACCTGAATTCCGGCTTGGGACCGGGGAATGGGGGCGGGCGATGGCCTGGGTTACATGGATAGTAAATACCGAAACGGGCTGCAGCCCGACCATTCCCGCCATTCCGGGGCATGTGTCCGAAAGGGCCTGGCCTTTGACAAATTTAATTAAAACGCTTGAATTATCATTTCTGCCGTTATAAAATGCTGTCTCCCCCGGAGTAAGGTTTTTCCGGAGGACGGTCATGTCAGTGCTGTTCAGGGTGACATCTGCATAACGGGCATTACAGACAGACCCGGTACAGTTACCGCATTCTGGTGCCGTTTCAAAGGAGAAATAATAATCTGATGCGAGTCCTACCGGGAGCGAGTCCGGGTCGCCGATGATATCGGTTCCAAGCCAGTTCTCTATCCCCGGAGTCGGATAAATTTTTGCGAGCCCAATCCAGGTCCCTCCCGGTCCCCCGATGCTCGTAGCCGCAACCGGGTCTCCCGCTTTAAATACATTAAATGCCGTCGGATCGGGAACCGTCCCGGTCAGGTTGGATGCGGGGACCTGATCCCAGGTACACTTCGGGGTAGCGCCGGAGTAATTACACCCATACTGGTATCCGGCGTTAATTGTCAGAGTCCCTCCACTCTGGTTTACGGAAACGACCTGCCCCCGGTACATGATCTCCTGCAATACCGCTGTTGCAGGCATTATCATTGCCGTAAGCATTACCAAAACCAGGAGAACGATAAGGATACTGGAATTTCTCTTCATGATACTCCTCTTTTCAGATCCTGATGACAAATGCCGTTGATCTATGCTGTATACATCATCGATACCGGTTAAAAACCAGGCGATTTTATCCAGGCCCTTCGTGGAAAAAAACAGGCAGATACCGGGGTGCGATCAGAATACCGCCTGGACGTGATCAGAAACTGGGAATAAGTATCTGTCGGATATTGTTTTTCCGTAGCATACCAATTCTTTGAAAAAGATGGATAGTACCGGTTACCTGCCGAAACTCAGCTGGTTATGGAGGTTGTCCGTAATTGTCAGGGTGTTCCCGTTGACCGTGTAGCTCGTAGCCCTTTGGAGGATTTGAAGGTACGTAGTCTCGGTACCGGCGATCGATTCACAATATTTGTTTGACGAAACCATGGTCCCTATGGCGATACCGGATCCTGCCGGCAGGACCTGACCTGTCAGGGTATACGGTGCATAATAATTATTACAGCCTGAATACCCGTTCAGGGTCCCCGAATCGAAGGTAATGAAGATCTGTGCGCCGGCCGGGAACGTAAGGGCGGTACCTCCCTGGATATTCATCGCCTTCAACGTCCAGGTCCCGAGGAGCAACGGGTCGGTAAGCGGGGTCGGAACCGGCGTAACCTGCGAGGATGCCGGTGCTGTCGGTACCGGAGTACCGGGTGGCAGGGAGGGTGTTGTTGTGCAACCGGTTCCAATAACTCCAAGAAAAAGAGAAACGAATATCAAAACAGTCAGTAATTTCATGAGCCGAAATTCAACTCTAATCTTTTTAAAGGTTTTTATAAATTATGACCTGTTGAATTCCTCTTATGATAATTTTGGTCCTAAAATTCCGGCAGAAGGAGGGTTTCACCCACCTCCCTGTCACACCCCCGCCAGGATGGCCATTGGACGGGTTAACCGGGAATCAAGAACAAATCATCCCCGGTCCAGTCCCTATCGCGACCGGGTCGCATCAGCGGGGGGGTGGAGCCCCGGGAACATCTGATTATTCGAACCGGTCTGAAATCATAAGGGATTGAATCAGCCTCAGCATGAAGCGGGATTACTTTGAAGGGAGGATTTCAACAAAGCCTGAATTATGAATCATTGCCGGCCCTGTAATGGGAGTACCTGTAAAGGAAGGTAATCTCATCGTTCTATAAATGGCCGGGGTACTTCATATCGGGAAGATCGTATCACGTACCCTGAATTTCATAATATATCGACCCGCAGCATTGCCTGGGCACGCAGATTTCAAACCTGGCACCTTTGCCGGGTATCCCGGTCTCTTGAAGGGTAATGCCTGTAATCGAGAGAATTTCGCGTGCGAGGAACAGGCCGAGGCCTGTATTCTGTCCGATACCCCGTTCAAAAATTTTCTCCTTGTCTTTTCTGGTAATCCCTATACCGTCATCTTCCACCGTGATTAAAAGTCCTGATTCATCCTCCCGGGCAAGTACCTGGATGGTCGTCAGGGGTTCGCCGCCATGCCTGAGCGCATTTTCAAAAAGATTATAGAAAACCTTCTCTAACAGGTGATCGGCAAAAACCCGGACCTTACCGACGTGAATATCAAGAGATACCCTGGTAGTAGGCAGCGATTCGGAAGCACGGTGGACTACGTCATCCAAAGACTGCCAGATCGGTTCACTGACCCCGATATTCTGGTATTCTTTGGTAAACGAGATCGTTTTCGTCATCGCTGCGGCCGCCTTTTCAGCCATCGCGAGGAACTCTGCAAGCTCATCGGCGGTCCCTGTTTTAGCGAGTTCAAGCGCACCATTCAGAATTGTCAACTGGTTCTGCAGATCATGGCGGGTAATGCTGTTGAGAAGATACAGCTTCCTGTTGGTAGCCTCTACGATGTCATTATATTTCCTGACCTTTTCATCGGCCAGATCAATCCCGGAGAGATCAATAATGCTCCCCCTGATCCCGGTGACCGTATCATCCGAGACAATCGGAGCTGTGAAGATCCATACCGGAAATGTCGTGCTATCCTTTCGTAATGCGGTGTAGACATTTCCCTGAATCCTGCGAGTTTCCAGTGTTGCCCTGATTCCCTGGCGTGCGCGTGAGTGTTCTTCGGGGATAAGCATGCGAAAGATATTGTAATCCCTGTAGGCAGAATCGCGGGGGTACCCGAATATGCCGAGGGTGCGATGGTCCGCATAGAGGATTGAACCCTGGAGATCTATCTCGTAAATTCCCTGGGGAAGTTGATCGGCAAGTTCCTGGAACCTGTTCTTACCTTCGACTATCGTTTCTTCATATTGTCTCAGGTCAGTAATATCCCGGATACTCTCGACGGCACCTATCACATTATTATGTTCATCATAGAACGGGGTCGCTTTTGCCCAAACAATGGTGGGTTTCTTTCGCAACAGGGATATTTCGGTTTCCGCGATGATACCATTGCCATTTCTCACAATGTGACTGTAATAATGACGTATGATATCCTCATCTTTCTCGAACAGGAGGTCGATCAGGATCTTCCTCCGGATCCCGTAGAAGGGCAGGGCATATTCCATATCACCCTTTCCGAGCATCTTGCTGGCAGGGATTCCGGTCATTTCCTCGATCGCACGATTCCATGCAATTATTTTTCCTTCCCTGTCAATTGCGAATGTCGCATCGGGCAGGAAGTTGATGATCTCGTACAACTGCCGCTCCGACCGCCTGAATGCTTCCTCGGCCTCTAACCGTTTAGCTGCCTGCTGGATCATGTTCCGCAGGTCGGCAAACTGAGACTTGGGGTCTCCACCTTTCTGGAGATAGAAATCCGCACCATAATTGATCGCTTCGATAACGACCTGTTCACGGCCCCGGCCGGTGAAAATGATAAAAGGAGTTCTATTTCCCACTGTCCTGATCTTCTTGAGAAACTCGATACCATCCATGGCGGGCATTTCATAATCTGAAATTATCACCGTGAACTGTGAATTCTCAAGAATTTTCATCGCTTCGAACGCTGACGAGCAGGTGGTAACCTGGTATCCCCCCTCCCGCTCGATAAAAATCTTTGCGATTTCAAGGAGGGCTGGTTCATCATCAACAAGAAGAATCGGTATCATGGCACAGTGCACGGCTGCCCGGGTTGATCCCCGCCTGCTTCTAGTATCGTATCCCTGAAATTTCAATAAAGGTAACTATTTGTTCTTTCATGTTTCTTCACGAACGAATCGGCCCCACCGGTATATCGGAAAGAAATTAGCTGGTTGCGGGTCCGGGGAGGATGTAGAAAATATCAATTATATAAACTCCTTGCCGTTTGGTACCGGGACACCAAAACCTGGTTTTGTATGCGGTCAGGGAATTGTCCGGACGATCTTTTCCTTGTCAAGGACCCGTGTCAGGCCCCTCGTGATAAGGATCAGGACCAGGGCGATGGTAAGAAACAGTCCTTCGGAAGACCACGTGATTTCAAATCCCGGCCCTATGAGTTCCCTTGAAAAACTGATGATGAAGATCAGCCCGAAAATGACCACGATATTGATTATCTGGTTCTCACGCATGCCAAGCAGGAGCTGCACGAAACCAAGCAATCCGACCCCCGATGCGATGAACGCGGGCACAACGACGATCATGTGGAGAATAATCTGGGCAGGCGGCAGTGTCCACTGCCCCGACATCGCCGAAGCGAGCCCGATCATCAGTACCGATGAGAACAGCGTAAGGATATATGCAGGTACGAGGACCCCAATCACTTTCCCGAGCCATATCTGGCGCAAGGGAAGGGGCCCGGCGAGAAGCGTCTCGATGGTACCCTCCTGCTTTTCACGGAGGAATGTCTGGCCGGAAAGGAGATAGCCGATCAGGAGACCTGTCATAAGACTCAATGAAACCAGGAGTGAATAGACCTGGCTGAACGTCACCCCGGGTGTTGCCACAATAACCGCCGGACCCGAGATCAGGCCGAATACGAGGGAAAAAATCACCGCTGATATGAGAAGCTGGGGGTTATGCAGGAATAGCCTGATCTCCTTCCGTGCAATTACATAGATTCCTTTCACGATTTTACCCTCCCCAAAATTCCGGGAGCACGTTCCTTCGCAGACTCTGCACTGTCTCCTTCTGCCTGCCGTACCGTGTCGAGGTAGATCTCCTCGAGAGATCGTTTTCGTCTCTTGATCTCCTCTACGACGACTTCACGGGCCACCAGCTCCCTGAGTACCGGGAACCCTGAATCACCATGCAGGAAGACCGTGACGTGCCGGTCGTCCACCTGTCTGACGGTACCTGCTCCTTCCATTCCTGATAACACCCGGATGGCCTTTGTCGCTTCAGCTGCGTCGTGGAGGGTGATTTCCATTTCTGTCCCATCAGGTCCGGTCCGCAGGTGATCAACGGTATCGTAAGCCCGGATTACTCCCCTGTGCAGGATTGCCACCTTCGAACAGACGCGGCTTACCTCTTCGAGGTTATGGGAATTCAGAAAGATCGTCATGGACCGTTTCCCGGACAGGTCCAGGATGAGGTCGTGCACCATTCTCTGTCCTTCCGGGTCGAGACCTGACGACGGTTCGTCGAGAAACAGGATCTCGGGGTCGTGGAGTATTGCGCGGGCCAGGCCGAGTTTTCTTTTCATCCCTGTTGAGAAGGTCCCGACGAGATCATCTCCCCTGTTTCCAAGACCGGTGAACCCGAGTAATTCGTCTACCCTGCCTCCCGGATTTTCGATATTATATAGTTCCGCATAAAACAGAAGGTTTTCCCGGGCGGTGAAACGCTCGACAAGTCCGTTGTTCTCAAAAAGGACTCCTACGTGACTTCGTACCTCGTCAGCGGTATCAAGGGAGTTCCCGAGGACAAGGGCTTCCCCGGAATCAGGTCGCATCAGACCGAGGAGGATCCGGAGTGTAGTGGTCTTTCCGGCACCGTTCGGGCCGAGGAAACCAAAAACTTCGCCCTTCGCAACCGAAAAACTAATTCCGTCGAGGACACGGGAGCCATTGAAATGTTTCGTCACGAAACGTACGTCAATGATAACAGTATCATCCATCGGAACCGGCACCCTCCCGGAGGTGTTCCTCGGTGTCCGGTCTGAACGGCAAAATCCTGATTATCTGCATCCGCAATAATAAACAGCGCTATTTCAACTGATAAAGAGATCCCGGGATGAATACCCTGCAGGGGGCACCGAAATTTCAATATATGATAACGGGCAAGTCAGGTTGATACTCATGATGTCTCCGGATAAGGAAGAGAATAATTTGGAGGTTGCAACGTTTGCAGCCGGGTGCTTCTGGGGCGTTGAAGCAGCTTTCAGTGCTGTAAAAGGGGTCGTATCAACAATGGTGGGTTATACCGGGGGCACATTCGAAAATCCGACCTATGAGGATGTTTGTACGGGGAGGACGGGGCATGCAGAAGCGGTCCGGGTCACCTTCGACCCGTCGGTCGTGAGGTATGAAGATCTTCTTATCGAATTCTTCCGGATCCACGACCCGACAACACCCGACCGTCAGGGACCGGATCGGGGATCCCAGTACCGGTCCGCGATATTTTACCATACTGAAGCCCAGAAACGTGCTGCCCGGTCATACGTCGAGCAGTTGACAAAATCAGGGAGCTACCGACGGCCCATTGTTACGCAGATTGTACCCGCCAAGGAATTCTATGAGGCCGAGGAATACCATCAACGGTATTTTGAGAAAAATAAGGGGGCAGGTTGTCACATTTAGGCAATTTTCATCGTAACCGGGTCTTGAAAAGCAGTTAACGGTCCTATCGGTTCATCAGCAGACAGGCCCTGAAAGCAGCCTGCTTCGGGAGAATACGACGGGCCCTTGAATCCCTGTGCACTCTCCGCCAGGGAATCCGCAACTTACCCGTTATTCCGGGATAAAGAACCATCATCCCGCCTGTTGTGTCCGGGTCGCCGACGGTCTGCAGGATGAACCGGGTCGCCAGACCTTCAGATCAGGTTCTGGTGACTGTTCTTTTTCGTCATCCCCGCTCCGGTAACGGATCTGCCGTGCATCCTTGAAATTCCATTCCTCCCTGATCAAGGATCGTTCCCTGAGTTTCTGGAGGGCATACCTGACCGTCCTCGGGGGGAGCCCGGTCAGCTTTCCTATCTCTTTATGGGTGAGTGCTTCTCCTTTTGACAAGAGGGAGAGCACTAGTGAGGCAGAAGGTGGCAACTTCATGATATCTTCCTTTCTTTAATTCCCGTGCGGTGGCAATGGCACAGGCCTGTGGTATACCGGAACATCTATCGACATGCATAAAATATTCACACGATAGCAGGAGTTCATAGCTCGAACCATGAGGTTCAAAATGTTTCACCAGTCCGTCGCGGGACCGGGAGAGAGAAAATCTCCAGAAATCGCGGGTGTCGGGCCGGGAGATGTATCACCTGACAGAAAATTCTTTAATTCGCGAGAATTAAGGTGTACTGAATGGTAAAAAAATCAAAGACGGCGCCTGAACAGGAACCATTGAAACTGTTCTATATATTCTACAACCAGGAACGATGGGATAACTGGCTTACCCGATTGAGGGAATCAAATTTCGACATAGTCGAAGGGAGCGATGATATGCCCGAAGGGTTCCAGGCCCTGTATAATTTCGGCCAGGACATCACGCTTTCGGTGCTGAAAATCATCAAGCTGTACCAGAACAAGCGGTTTTCGATGGAAGAGGCAGTTGATAAACTCGACCAGGTCGAGAAGATTATTATGTCGGAAGCTCCTCACGACGAGATCGAGGAGGTTGTCGAGTCTCTCCAGCTCTCGATGCTCGTCCTTTTTGCCTCCTGCAGGAAATTCCTCGAGGGAGGGTACCAGACTGATATCAAGGCTCTTGTCGGGGAGGGGCGGAAACTCATCGACGGGGATATGGAGAAAGCCCTCGGCGTTGCCGCAGAGATAGGTGCAAATGTGATCAACGGGGCCTCCTGTTGCAGCAAATATGTCAAGGACGATATAGACCAGCCGACTCTTTTTGACGAGTGGCTGATCGAGGCCGAAACAATGAACGAGGCCATGACTTCGCTTAAAAATTTCGATGAAGAAGCCGGGGAAGCGGTGTGATCGCAGAAAAGGCACGGTTCCGGAGCGCCAGGAAACTTGAACGCCTGATTGGGTACCGCCTCCCTGTATCTGCTTTCCATGGGACCACCCTTGAAGCAATATCCGGGAAGCTTAATTTTGATCACCTCGACCCCACCGTCCGGTCTCAGCTCCTCTCGTTTTTTGAGGAGTTTCTGCGTTGCAACTGCCGGGAATCCCCGCTTTGCGATTGTCCTGCGAGGAAATTTGCATCATTGATCATCGACCTCCGCGAAAGGGGTCTCGATCACCGCCAGATAAGCAGTCACCTGCTGGATGAATACGGAATCGAGATCTACCCCGCCGATATCCTCTCGTTTCTTGAAGATTCTGTGCACGTTCTCGAGGCGGTCCGGGATATTGCCGGTCTCGAAAACCGGGAATTGCTGCAGATAAAAGCGAACGAACACATCGGGCTTATTGCACGGTAATTTCCCCGGCCGCCCCCTGTCCTGCGATATCAGAAATCATGCCCCCGTAATACCGGGATACTGGTCTCGCTTACCGGGAACGAACAACTCTTCTAGCATTACATCGATATCTCTTCGGGAGTTGCACGATGCCCCGGGTACTCGATGAGGAGGATATCAGGATTTTGAGAATACTTGCTCCCGAATGTGAGGAGATGATATGTTCAGGATCGGGAGTGGAATTCCGTTCGATTCTTCCACCGGTCGCCAATCATTATGCGCGGAGCGAAGAGGATTTCAGGGAACGGCTGAATCGCCTGAACAACCAGGACCTGTTCTATCTCGTCGGAAAAATGCGCTCCGGTGAGGAGAGCGTGGCGTGTATCCCGCCTGAAATGGCAGAGATCCTCGTCGATATTATCAACCGGCACCTCGGTAAATCCGAAGCGGACGAGATAATGAACATCTATATGACCATGGATGAATGCTAGGCGAAAGAGCGGAAAACGGACAAACTGCGGCGCCCGTCCTCTCCGTGGTACGGGAACTTCTTGCAAAGAATATTGCAGCCCGAAATCCGGATCTGGAAACCAGACTCTTTCCCGCCGTTGTAAATCAGATACTGTTTGCGCTTGTTGCGGCCCGCCTTCTTGAATCGGCAGGATGTATCCGGGGCCATTCCATCGATGATCTCCTCAGGGACCAGGGTCTTTTAAAAGGATTATCCGTATTTTTCGACATGACAGGAAAGAGGGACAACAGGAGGCTGGTTCGCTCACCTGTCGCTTCCGAAGATGATGGACCCCTGTTCAGGTTTCCGCACCCTGATATCGATAAAAATATTCAGGAAACGGTGATAACCCTGACCGCCGGGCCTGGTTTTATCAATGAATGGAAAAATTACCGATCCGGAACCGGTATGGCAACGTTTTCATCCTTCCTCATGCAGCAGGTACGGTTGTCCTCCGAAAACCGTATGGTCCTGGAAGATACGGCTGGGTCCGGCAATCATTTTGCCGTAAGCGCTCTGCCGGGAACATATGTCCGGGGGATTTACGCGAACGTACTTGATAAGGCGTTATCAGGAAAAAGCCCCGTATCAGGGGGTGCCCGGAGGATTCTCGATCCCTGTTGCGGGACGGGAGAATCTCTCTGTGTGGTCCTTGCTTCTCTTTTTAAATGGCATCTGACCTGGTACGGGGAGCACCTTGTCCCTCTTCTCCGTGAAGGGAAAGACCCCCTGTCCAGGAGTATCCAGCAGATAATTCCAAAACCTGTCGAGGGGATTGCAACGCCGGGATTCCGCCCCCTGCCGTTGTATAATACCGGGAATGGGGAATTTGCCCTCTCGTGGGGGGAAAAGGCAAGGATCCTGTCAGAATCAGTATTCGGGATGGATAACGACCCCCAGGCGGTAATGATAACACGGTTGCAGGTGCTGTCGCTCTTTCTCGAAGACCTTCAGTATCCCGACCTGGTATCATTCAGGCCGGATATGATTATCAGAGTATTATTCAGGAATATCAGGCCGGGGGATGTTCGTATGAGAGGCCTGGATTACAAAACGTCCCGGGATCGTCAGTCTACCTGGCAGGCAGGAGATAGCGAGCTGTCCACCATCAATGATATTTTTCCCTGTATCGGTCCGGAATGTGAATTCGATCTCGTTATCGGTAGCAGAACCGAGGCAGGTGCAGATAGCGGAAATGATGCTTGTCATTACCGCGCCGGTTCCAGGCGGGCCGGAAATCATATCGATGATCCGGAGCCGTTTTTTATCGGATTCGGGATCTCAGTACTCAGACCGGGAGGGATCTATTGTGGGATCGGGGCCGGAAGATGGCTGAGAGCCTCATATGCTTCCCAGTTCAGGGCATGGCTGGCCGCATACCAGTTGAACGAGATAATTACCTTCAGGGTGATGAGGAGCAACAGACGAAACGATGCGGTCCCTGTCGTGACCTGCATCACCAATGCACCTGCTGTCTCTCCATTTACGGTGGCGATCGCCGGCGACCTACCGGGCCAGGAGATAAGGGACGGCAAGCCCCTCTTGCGGCGGGAGGTGGATCAGCGCACATTAAGCGGAAAACCCTGGCAGCTCTTTCCCGTAAGCCCTTTGAAACTCCGGAATCTGATCAGGGACCATGGGTCCCCGCTATCGCAGGCCCTGCTCGGGGAATTGTTCCGTTCGGACACAAAGTATCCCAGCCAGATGGTCATAAATCGTGAAACTGCCTCCCGGCTGCTGAAAAAAGATCCCATTGTACGGTCTTTTCTTCTGCCGTTTATCCGTGAAGAGGATATTTTACCTTACAATCCTGTCAGGACCGGACAGTATATCGTCGTGATTCCGGAAGGAACAGCGAAAAAGCTTGCCGGGAAAGAGGATGATCCGGCATCATGGTTTTCTTTGCATCACGCAACGTTTTTTAATCTGCTCAACGAAATTTCCAGGCCTGGAGATGGGCTCTATAGGGAAAAGACAGGCTGCTGGTGGGAATGGAAAGGAGCACAGGTGCCTAAATTTCTCCGCGGGCCGGTCCTGTTGTTCAGTCGTGGTTCCAGCGATTTCAGACCAGGCTGGGCATGGGCCCCCGATGGGGCATACCCGGGTCCGGGAGTGGTTGCGTTGCCGGCACGCGACCCTGCCCTAGTTGGCATCCTCAATTCCACGGTATTCTGGTTTTATATGCTCTCTTCAGGGGAACCGTCGGGAATAAACAGGTACTGGGAGGAGGGGTTATCGGAGTTCCCCCTCTACATTCCCGACCCGGAATGCGGGGAAGAATGGGATTGCTATGCTTCTCTGACCCGCCTTGTGAAGCGTCGCCTCGCGCTGGTGCCCGAACCGGGAAATCCCGTATCGGGGAGAGAACAAGGCCGGATAAACCAGGAGGCAGCGAACTGTGAGCGTGCGATTGACCAGTGTGTCTATAAACTGTACAGGATGTCTGATGATGATGCATTGGTGGCTGAATATTTTGTTTCAGAATACAGGCAGACATTGCACGACACCGGGATTCACGCGCGCCGCAACCGGAAGATTCCGGTTTGATACGATATCTCCTTCTGGTCCCGGGGTATCAATTCAACAGGTTTTTTTGTCAGTTTTACCTGTATTGTACTAACATCCCTGAGGCTGGGAATACCATTCCCGGTTTAACAGCGTGAGCAGGGGATCGCGATACCCGGAGATTGGGAAACCATGATTTCTATTCTTCTTATCGAGGACGACGCGGCCCTTCTTGAGCTGACGCGGGACTATCTTGGAAGGAGCGGAACGGTTACTGCGGATACCGCGCAATCGGCAGAAGATGCACTTATAAAAATCGGTAGAAGATCCTATGACGCAGTCATATCCGATTATTTGCTCCCGGACATGGATGGAATAACTCTCCTCAAAAGACTTCGGGCTTCGGATAACTATGTCCCTTTTATCATATTCACCGGAAGATCGCGGGAACAGGTAGTAATCGAGGCGTTGAACAATGGTGCAGACTTTTTTCTCCAGAAGGGGGGCGACCCCAAAACCCATTTTGCGGAGCTTGAGAATATGATCATGCAGGCGATATCACGCCGGAAAGCTGAGGAGGGCCTCAGGGAATCTATCCGGAGGCTGAACGATATCATCAATTTCCTGCCCGATGCAACCTTTGCCGTTGACCGTGAGGGACGTGTTGTTGCATGGAACCGGGCAATGGAAGCGCTGACTGGAATACCGCCACAGGATATGCTTGGTAAGGAAGATCAGGAATATTCTCTTGCATTTTACCATGAAAGGCGCCCCCATCTCATCGACCTGATCTTTGCACCGCCGGAGGAGATCGCGCTCTGGGGTTATACATCGATAAAAAAGAAAGGAGCCGCTATCGAAGCAGAAACTGTCCTCGCCCGGCAGGGAGCAGAAATCCTCTCACTATGGATCACGGCAGCTCCTCTCTTTGACGAACATGGAGCCGTTGCGGGGGCGATTGAATCGGTCCGGGATATAACGGGATATAAGATTGCAGAAGACTCGGGCAGACGTTCTGAATCACGGTTCAGGGGATTGTTCGAGCATTCGCCTCTCGCCGTTGCGATATTTGATGAGAAAGGGGATTTTGTCGAGATGAACAGGACCTGTCGTTCGTTGCTCGGACCTGGAACGGGTGTCCTGTGGAAAGATTTCAACCTGTTCAGGGGCCGGATCATCCCCCCGTCGGCACAGGGTGCGTTGGCAAAAGGGGAGAGTTTCAGGTTTTCGGTCGCTCCGGATTTGGCATATGCAGATGCAGGAGCGGTATTTTCCTCCTTAAACCTGGATATCATGGTCATCCCTCTCCGGAGCGGCCGGAATCTTCCCGTGAGCGGATTTATCATGCAGTTCGGAGAGATCCATGGCGCCTGTGGGACGGTTCAGACGCAGGTTTCGTGATGAACGACCGCGTTAATTATGCCTCCACACAAGGGAAAGATTTGTGGCGAGGATTACCATGGTTCAAAACGAATATCAAATACATCCGTATCCGGTAATCCTGCCGGATCGGTGAGGATAAGTTCTCGTAACCATGGAACAGGAGACACAAAGACCGAATCCGAAACCGAGGATTATTGCACATATCGATATGGATGCATTTTTTGCGGCAGTTGAAACGAGGGAACACCCTGAATTCGCCGGGAAACCCGTAATTGTCGGGGCGGATCCGAAGGAAGGAAAGGGCAGGGGGGTCGTAAGCACGGCCTCGTACGAGGCTCGCGTATTTGGCATTCATTCGGCTATGCCTATATCGAAGGCATACGAGCGATGCCCGCACGGGATTTTTACGAGGCCGCATTTCGACCTCTATTGCAGGATTTCGAGTGAGATCATGGCCATTGTCGTGAACTATGGAGACCGGTTCGAACAGGTAAGCATTGACGAAGCGTATATCGATATGTCTTCGGTGGGAAGTTTTACCGGCGCACGCGACCTCGCGAACCAGATGAAGAGCGAGATCAGAAAACAAACCGGGCTCTCCTGTTCAGTCGGGATTGGACCGTCAAAGATCGTAGCCAAGATTGCCTCGGATTTTCGGAAACCTGATGGACTGACCGTAGTAAATCCCGGCCAGGTACCTGATTTCTTATCTCCCCTGCCGGTAGAGAAGATACCCGGGGTTGGTAAAAAAACGAGGGTCTTGCTCCATAAGATTGGAATTTTATCGATCGGGGACCTGGCTTGCGTCGACGTCCAGGAACTGACAGGTCTTTTCGGCAAATGGGGAGCTGTGCTCCACGACCTTGCGACAGGGACCGATGACCGCGAGGTTCGCCAGGAAGAAGGGTACAAGTCGATATCGAGGGAGACCACGTTTGACGAGGATACCAATGATATCCCCGGGCTCGAAAGGGTACTCGACACCATGGCCACCGAGCTCCATGCACATGTTCTCGACGAAGGTCTCCGGTTTAAAACAATTACCCTCAAGGTTCGCGACGAACATTTCAGGACGTACACGAGGTCCAAAACTCTTGAAAGGTTCACGAACGACATTGGTATGATAAAAGAAACAGCAAATTCCCTTCTATCGGGGACCATCGGCGGACAAAAACTCCGGTTGATCGGGCTGAGGCTTTCGGGTTTCGAGGCCATCGGAACGCGGCAGACGACAATCGAAGAATTCAGGTCCTGAATGGGCCGGATCGGCGTTCATCATGTTCTTTTGGAATCCTTGAAATTAACGGATGCCGGTTCACCTGCCGGCTATGCCCTTATCTCTGCGTCCTTCGTGTTTTTACGTTCGATATGTTCTATTGAGGCAGATGCTGCCTGCCTCACCCTCTCATCAGGGTCGGACAGGAGGTGCTGTAACGCAATGACATATTCCTTCACCCCGATCAGCCCAGTGATTTGGCCGCAGCCTGCCTGACGTTGTGTTTCGTGTCTGCCAGGAGTTCTGCCAGTGGTCCGGCCGCGGCAGGGTCACCGATAAGTCCGAGCGCGGTTGCTACATTCCTGCGAAGCCATTTTTTGCGCGATCCGAGGGAGGCGATCAGGGGTTGAACCGCCTGGATATGCCCTGATTTTACCAAGCGATTCGGCAGCAATCCAGTTGATTACCAGATCCCCGAGCGCTTCGATGAGAGCCGGAACTGCTTCCGGGTCCCCTATTTTGCTGAGATAATCGACTGCCTTCTCCCGGTCGAGCTGATATCTGCTTGTAAGGAGATCAATCAGCAAATTCACGTCACCACCATGTTTTTTCAACTCTTTTGAAATATCTTCCATCCGGTACCCGGCTTCCGGATGCCCTTCGTGAGTATCGTTATTCATCCCGGTTACCAGTCAACCAGCTTCTCCCTGTCACGATATAATTCCAGATTCAGTGCATACACCTTTGATAGTATCGTCGCCCTGGGCTGGAAAAAGATTAATTTCTCAGTTCACGATTGACCCTGCCCAGTGGTTATCCTGATTTGGGGGTCAGGGAGGAGGTGAAACCCCCCTTCCTGCCGGAAATCGGTTTTGACCGGTTGCCGGTCAGGAAGGAATCCCGAAGTAATGGCGGGAAGGATCCTGGACAGCAACCGTATAATGGATCACGTGAGCTATTTCCGGAAGATTCTGTAGCAACGACGCGCATAAAATCACAGGTTGCCGGATGATTTTGTACTATTTGTTCTCAATGATATAGTTCCAGATTTATGAATTAATGAAAAACTGGTCATAATAGTTTTTTTATACGATGCATGGTACTACTCATGTCGAATGACCGGACAAATTATATTCAACCAAAAATAGAACCATATCGTCAAAAATCAACTGGTTATCCTGTGTCTTTCTTAGAGAATACCAAACGGAATAATTCCTAATATTTTTATACCCCTTTATTTCCAGTGGAGCGCAGGCTGTAAACAGGAGATTTTATACGTTTCAACTATATAATCAGGTATTCACTATCGGGGAGATTGCCGTGTACGAAAGGTGCCCAGGGGCAGCAAATGTGCGAACACCGACGCTGACCATTAAAAAATGCCCGGCATGCGGCGAAGAGATCGAGATCTTCTCGAACGATATCAGTGTAAAATGCAGCAAATGCGGGTTCACGGCTTATAATGATATTACTTCGTGTGTCCAGTCCTGCAGGTATGCGAAGGAATGCGTTGGGGAAGAGCTGTATGAGAGACTGATCGAGGCCGAGAAGGCGGCTGGACGCCGTAAAGCGGGACCGAAATGAGGGGAGTTCACAGTTTCCCGATTTGACCCGATCTGAATTGACCCGACCATCCGGGAATCATATCCGACAATTTGAAATCTCCGGCTATTGAGGTGTACCGACATTTTATCACCTCTCCGGTCCTTTTTCCATAGGAGACAGTATGAAAACCGTATGCGCATATTATTCATGGAAGGGCCACACCCGGAAGGTGGCAGAACAACTCTGCAAGGCGATCGGGGCGGAACCCAGCCAGATAATCCCGGAAAAAGAACCTTCCGGTATGGCAGGCAACGCGATGCGAGCTTTATTTGGATTTAAATCTCCGATAAAGGCCGGAATCACCGACCTGTCAGGATACGATGCTCTGGTCCTTGCATCGCCCGTCTGGGCACAAAAAGTTCCCCCGTATGTAAACGAATATATCGACAGGCTCACCAACTGCAATGGAAAACGCTGTTACGTCCTCGTGGAAATGGGGGGCTCGGGTGCAGAGAAGGCCATCAGACATCTCAAGGGAAGGCTTGAAACGAAAGGTCTCATCCTGATGGGATCTGCGTTCACCATCGAAAAAGATGTCGATTCGGGAGATTTTTTGGGAACTGTCCGGAAATTTGCCGAATCCATTCCCAACGAAAACCAGAGACCGTCTTAATTGCCTCCTGCCCTGTCCAGGAAGGTAACGGGAAACGTGAGGGGCATTCATCAGGGAAGGGCTTTTTTTTCATGATTATTATCTGTGGTATTTTGCGGGGATTCATTAAACCGGTTTTAATCTGCCACCGGATTGTACCATGTCCTGGGATTTATAATCTATATCCCGTATGCCGGGACAGGAGACCTGATAGAGACCTCAATACGGCTTATTGGCCATCCAGACCTTTTCTTCACCCGTTCTCTGCGGAGTAAAGATATTCGCGAAGTTTGTGCTGGCGCAGGGGCACCTTCGGGATAACATTGCGCATGCCGTTAGGTTTTGTTCGTGCATCTCCGTAGTACCGTGGTATAAGGTGGAAATGAACGTGTTCGATCACCTGACCGGCAGCCTTCCCGGAATTTACCCCGAAATTATAACCCGATGGATGAAACCGGTCCTGGATGACAATCCGGGAGCTGGCTGCGAGGTTCATAATCGCATATCGTTCTTCGGCTGTTGTGTCAAAAAAGTCGGAGACATGACGGAAGGGCATGATCAGCAGGTGACCCCTGCTAACCGGGTTGATATCCCACCGGGCATAGCAAAGGTCATTTGAAAGAACGATATATTCCGGGGACGGGTTGCAGAACGGGCAGGGAAATGTTGTTTCCCTGCCCTCACCCCCATCTTTCTCCGGAATATCCGGCGGAGGGTTCTGTATCGCCGGCCGGGTATGTGCGGCAGGCCCATGTAATGATTCGGGGACAAGTTCTGCATTGTAGCCCCTGTCGGGCAAGGGGGACATGATCTTATGGGGACCCATAGAACCTCCTGTCAGGCACCGGCATCCTGATCTTCAGGGTATAAACCTTGCATTTTCAATAAAGGTTGCGCTTCGTTCTGCAATATATGGCCCTTGTCAGACCGGTATCGGTTCGCCCTTCAGGACCCTGTATATAAAGAGGACAACAGCAACAACACATGCCCACACCATGCTAATCCTCCAGGCAGTTACGTTATTAAGCGCAGAGTACGGGTTAGCCGGCCCGTGAACGGGTATCCATATACTGAACAGGAATATTACGATAGTAAAAAGGCAGAGAAGATCGAGAATCGTGGATTTGCGGAACGGTACATATGCCGATCGCCATTTCGTTTTATTCGCCTGGCTCCTGAAGATAATCCCTGTGACAATGAGGATGGCGACGAGCACAAGCATTGGTGTGATCCCGGGTGGCGGGATATGGTTACCGGCGTGGAGTAATGCAAGTGCAGAAAAGTTCACGATGAGTGCGATGATCCATCCGCGCTCACCGAGGAGAGGAGTATGCGGACCACGGGGAAATACTCGTGTCGCAAGGTAGAATGTCAGGATTCCCTGGACCGAAGCCCACATGACGATGTTCGCGAATACCAGTGTCACCCAGTCGATACCGAGAAAACCGGTTCCGGAAAGGGCCGACCCCCTGGCAAAAAATTCGTAAATAGTGCCATAAAAAAACGCCATGATCAGGAAATGATAGTCGCGGAGCCTGAACCGGACGATAAGGTCCTCGACCAGGGTAAACAACGAAAAATATAGTGCAAAGAGGGTCGGAAACAGGAGGGGATTCGTGGACAGCGTATCGGAACCCCGGCATGAGTATTCAAAGAGCAGGTTGAATAGTGTCGCCACCAGGATGAGTAGCCATTGATGGGTGCCGTCCCCCACAGTGCGTGTTCTGTCAGCGATAGCGATCAGCTCACAACAGGTAGGATGCAGTACCGGAATTTCAAGGTATCTTCCAGCCGCAGCCGGTATGAATCTATCAGTCTCCTGCTGCCTATGAAGTTATCAGTCTCTCCTGCTACCTGTCGGAGGGATACTTCTCCAGGAGTCGGATCGGATTTACCGAAATTGACCTAAAATTATCGGAGGATTATGTCGCGTCAACGGTGGGGAGCCGGCAATAATAAAATCGCTGCGGTTCTCAGGACATGGGTAAAGGCGATGAACGATCTTCCGCAGAGCCTATAGCCCGCGGCTGATCCCGATGAGAGCAGCAAGGAGTGTATCAATATCCTGTTCGTTGTTATAAAGACTGACACCTGCCTGCACCGCCCCTCCCGGCATGCCAAGGCTCTCCATCCGGAATCTAAGATCTCCTGTTCCTGATCCAATGAGAATATCGGCTTCGTCTTCAAGATACCGGGTTGCGTCACCGGATTCCATACCCATAATACTAAAACATACGTTGCCGATCCTCCGTCCACGTTCCGGGGTTGTATAGGATGTGATGCCATCAATCTTCGAGAGCCCGGTGATCAGCCGTTCGGTGAGGCGATGGTCATGATCCCTGACCCAGCCCATCCCAACCCCTGCAAGGTAATCGACAGCCGCCCCGAGTCCGATAGACCCTGCAAAATTCGGTGTTCCCGGCTCGAAATAATCATGTAGGATCCGGGCTGAATCTTCTGATCCCGGTGTAATGCCAACACCCGGACCAGCTATCAACGGGAGGGTTTCAGGATCCCGTATCCATAAAACACCCGTTCCGGTCGGGCCGAGCATGGTGTGACCTGAGAAACAGAAAAAATCCATTCCGAGCCTGCTGACATCCACTGGTATATGTGAAACAGAATGCGAACCGTCGACAAGGACATAGGTATCGTTCTCATGGCAGATGGTGATAATCTCTTCCAGGGGTGCGATGGCCCCGGTGATATCCGAGACATGGGAAATGATGAACAGGCGGACGTCTTCCTTCCAGGTTAATTCTTCAAGTTTTTCGAGATCCGGGAAATAGTCTCCATTTACCGGGAGGACCATCGGAGACAGCTCCTCCTGGACAGAAGATTTCCAGGGCAGAATCAATAAACCGGGTTCGCCTGCACCCGCAAGAACCCTGTCTCCAGGTCTCCACCTGATCCCTTTCCGGACGGTACCCATCGCTTCTTCGAGACTATGGGTAAAAACCGTCAATCCCCCGGGACCGCCTCCGACGAACTTCTCAACTTTTTCATGCGCATGCCAGTACCGCTGGTAGGCAATCCCGGCAAGCCTGTGCGAAGCGGTCCCGGCACTGGCCCGGTATCGTCGTTCATATTCGAGCATTGCCTCGATTACCGGCTCCGGGGAGAGGCTCATGGAGACATTGTCAAGGTAGACAAAATCGGTAAGAATGGAAAAATCCCGTCTTATCCTGTCAGATTTATTTTTATCGGAATTTTTATTCCCGACATCTCCGCCATGATCGGAATGTTCCGGTTCATCAACGATCTGCCTGTCGTTATTTCCCGGTCCCGGCAAGGGGGGTTTGGGTCCAACATCGTTGACCGTGTGGGGCTTCTTAACTTCTTCCGAAGACGGGGTAATTCCGCTTTGGGAAGTGACCGGAGGGCACTGGCGAACCTCTCCGGGATCTCCGATCAGAGTAACGCCGTCCTGGGTCTCCTTCAACCCTATATTGCGTTCCCTGCATAATTCCTGCATTTTCCTGGGCAGGTTTTTCCAGCGCCACAGCCCGAAATTCACATATTCCGGTGGCAGTCCTTTTTTTCCTGCCCATGACGCAAGGACATCCGACCACCGGGCCGCAAGATCCGGATGAAGAGTTTTAAGACCTTCAAATTCACTTTCAAGCATCGAAGGACAGGGATAACACCCGATTCGCTCGATACCGAGATCATACAGGGGGTTCTCCGCTGCGTCCTGCCACCAGAGGTAAAGGAATACTTCAAGCGCCCTCCAGTTCCTGATTGGAGAAACATTCATCTGGAGTGGGTTAAGGGGATTAACGACAGCCAGTTCGAGGCCGGCCCGGTTCCAGGACTCATACCACCTGTTGCCCTGCAGGGTGATACACGGCCCGGTTTTAGCCAGATAGACACGGAGCGGATTTTGTTTTAAAAGTTTACAGCACCAGCGGTTGTCTTTAGCGGGGGGGCCGGCTCTTGTTACCGCTCCCCAGAAATCCCCTGCACCGCTGACCATTTCGACACCCATCGACCTGATGAAGTCGATGGTTTCAGGGAACTCGATTCCCGTATCGATAAAAAAGGCATCGTTTACCCCTGCTTTTTTTGCAAGCAGGAGGACCGCCGTACTGTCCTTGCCACCTGAGAAGGAGACGTTAATAACAGGTCTTTTGCCGATAAACTGCTTGATTGCCCTTACTGCATTTCGTTCCAGGTTCTTCAGGTGATACCGGTTCTTTGCGATCACTTCATCCCAGTCCGGATCCGGTGGGGCAGCCTGGATCACCTGGGCAATTTCCCGGATCCTGATCCAGCCGCCGTTTATCACACCGGTCCCGAATTTACCGCGGTACTGTACTATTACGGTCCCATCCGGCCCGTCATAACTGACCCTGAATTTTTTCCCACCGATTCTTCCCCTCGTTGCACGGTCGTGTGGCAGTTCAGCCGAAGCCTCGAGGTCCAGGATCCCCCGTGTCGCGTGGGGTATCATGAACCTGACTGCTTCCGGCGAAAGGTCGAAACTGAATTGTCTCATGACAGGATCGAACGTCAGCCAGCCTAACCTGGTACCGTTTGCGATCACGAGGTCGTTGCGGTCGAGTCCGCCTGCCTTGTTCAGGAGCACTACCCCCGGGAGGGGAATATCCCCAAACCTTTCCCTGATGAGCTTATTGATAAGATCCCTGTCCGCAGCCAGTGCGGGTCTCACATCGTACGGTTCAAGGAGGGAGATAGGGAATCCCTGGCAGCCGCATGCGCATGATCTCCCGATAAGCGGTATGTTGCACTGTTCACACCAGTACAGTATCTTCTTTACCGGGGGTTCCTGCATCGAAAACAATTGGGTCCCGTTTCTCATAATAGCGATGTTCGGGTACCGCACTGCCAAATTGGGAAAATGCACATATTATTATCGTTATTTTCTGAAGATCAGAGCACCGGATCAGACGGTTGCACTGCACCACCGCTGACGATAACAATTATCGTTGTACGAATGCAATAACCTGATGAATGCCAGGGAATAACCGAAAAAGACAGCGGAATGCGCGACTCCACATCTGTTCCCGGAGAACACGGATAATCGATACCACTGACCTGTCAAGGGTCCCACTATGATTGACACGTCAATTGCCGCCCTGATTCTTATTGTTACAGGAATTCTTGCCGGTTTTTCTTCCGGACTTCTTGGCCTGGCCGGATCGTACCTTGACAACCCTGTCATGTTCTGGCTTCTTTCCCATGACGGGTATGATACTACCACGGCAATACGGGTGGCATTTGGGACAAGCGTTGCGATAGCACTGGTTATCGCCTCGATCAACACCTATGAACACCAGCGGAACCACTCGATTGTCTGGAAAATTGTCTTTCTTATCGGAAGCGCGAGTATTATCGGTGGATTGATAGGGGGGACCCTCGCGACCCATCTCCCCGGAGAGCCCCTGAAAATCCTTTTCGGCCTGTTCCTGATCATTTCTGCGGTCCGCATGGTAATGCCTCTCCCCGAGGTATGGGGAAGGAAAAAGATCGAGTGGTACTACTGGTGTATCGCAGGACTGATATTCGGGATCGTTTCCGGGGTGCTTGGTATCGGCGGTGGCCTGATGATACTCCCCGTGCTTGTCTGCGTTTTCGGAGTCCCTGTCCATGAAGCAATGGCGACCTGTTCAGCCTGCATTGTATTCTCTTCAGCGGGCAGCACACTGAGTTACTTCGTCAACGGCCTTGCCGCACATAACCTTCCCCCCTATTCCATTGGATACATCAATCTCATCTTCTGGGCCGCGATCGTGATCCCGACAATTCCCTTCACCATTATCGGGGCACGGCTTTCTAACCGTCTCTCGGCACGAAAGCTTTCGTTCATATTTGCATGTCTCCTCGTCGTGATTGCATGCTACATGCTCGGCCTCATACCCTTATCTTAGGAAAAAATTCTTTGGTAAAAAATCGTGGATCATCCTTTTTTTCCCGATAATTTCGCAGTTTCCCTGCGCCATCGGAACTGGTGGCAGACATTAGGGAGGTTTTTTCGGGATCCTGACCCGTGTTTCACTTCTCCGGAACCGTTACCGGCGAATATTTGCCGCAACAAATTCATCAAGAAGGTGACCCTTTTTTCCGATTATCTCGCGGGTCGTAATCCGGCACTTCGTCGAGATCAGGAGATAGCTATCCTGGAACAGGTCGAGTCCCCCGCAGGAAAAATCATCGAGGCTGATGGGAACCGACGAAGTTCCGGCGGACGGCCTGCTGCTGACAGGGTATACGATCAGGGAACTGCTTCCGGCGGTTGAAACAACAACGCAGGGCCGGACTTTTGGTCCGGACTTCGCATCAATTCTTACAGGGGCAAGAACAACGTCCCCCCTCACAAACCGACCCATGTACCATATTTGTTGTTCATGGCATGGGATTAATGGGATCGATTCGAAGCACAAGTCCTGCATTATACAATATGTAATGCCGGATGCTTCACTGAGAATAAAACCAGGCAGCCGGTAAGAAAATCCAGTATTTGTTATGAAATCGGTTTAATGGCGTGCAACAAAAAAAAGCTCTGTTGATTCCCTCGTCCGTTCTTTTAGGTGTCGACCAAGCAGAAGGAGTACCGCCCCCCCTACCTCCCCTTCCCCATCAGGTCAGCTTTCGGTCAGGGTTAGCGTTGCAGGGACAAACGAATGAATTTCTGTAATCTCCCCCTATCCCGGCCGGCGACGCCATAGCGGCGGGGAGAGCCCAGAAGTGCCAGAGCGCCCGGATTGGCTAATCTCCAGGAGGCCGGCAAAGCAGAAAAAACCGGAACTTTTTATTTTCTCCGGGCTCACCGTCATAGTATGATCCGATATACGGTAGTGGACCGGTTGAAATGTACGGTGATCTTCTCT
>DATKKE010000069.1:0-56259 GCA_035543455.1 Methanoregulaceae archaeon | reverse complement strand
AAATAGGGTGGACACCAATATATATAGGAGCGGGAGAGTGCGGCTGACGGTGGCCGGATCTTCCGGTCGCTGAGGAAAGTCCCCCCACCACCTGGGCACGCAGCCATACGCAAGTATGGGTGGCGAGAGTCACGGCAATGGCACAGAAACGACACGGCCTGTGCCCAGTCATGATGCGACCGAGCCCGAGAGGGCGAGACGTGCCGGAAGGCGCAAGACAACTCGCTGAGCGTAACGGTGCAGGAATCGATGAAACGGTGAATCCCTGCGGGTGCAAGCCAGAACAGGACGATGGCAGCTCAGTGCCTGTCCAGGTATGGCGCGACAGCTGAATGCCGCATAAAACAGAAGGGGGCTTACTCCTCCCACTCACTTATTATAGCGGATTTTGCAGGTACCTGATCCGGTTTTTGACGTCTGGTATCCTGACTTTTCAGAGGAGCGAAACAAGATCCCTGAGCACTGCTTCCGGGTCTTTGGCCTTCACTACACCCGATGCGAGAAGCACGCCGTCGGTACCGAGGTCGAGAGCTGTTCTGACGCAGTCACCAGACTGGATCCCGGCGCCTGTCAGCACTTTTACCCTGGGGTTTACGCCATGAACGGCGTCTACGCTCCTCCTGATAATATCGGGATTCGCCTTTGCAACAGAAATCCCGCTTCCAATCAGTTCCGGAGGTTCGATTGCCACGTAATCGGGCGACAGGGCTGCACCTGCCGCGCTCGTCGCCTCGTTATTTGTACACAGTACCGAGATTAGTTTTGCCGACCTGAGGCCCGAAAGAGATGCTTCGATATCGGCAAGAGTAAGTCTCCGTTCCGAATGGTTGACCAGAGACCCTGAGGCCCCGGCCTGGCGAAGGGCTTCAGCATTGATCGTACCGGTGTGGGCTCCGGATTCGGCCCCGTCGACGTGCTGGGCATATACAGGGAGTTCATAGTGTCGTGCGAGCGGATGAATATCGATATACGACGGAGCGATGCCGATCGCGACGCCGCTGTCGGATGCAACTGCCTGTGCGGCTGAAGCGATCCGGTGGGCCTGCTGTCCCGCCCCCTCGCGGTACGTCTTCAGGTTAATCAGGATAAACGGTGATGTCATACGTATCAACCGAGAATAGGCATCTCCACCTACAAGAACTGTACGGTTCGAGGGTTCACTCTCCAGGTCCGGAAATGCAGAGGCTCCCCCGGAAGCGAGCGGCCGTAATTCCACCGAGGGATATTTTCCTGATACGATTGAGAATACCGGAAAAATCCGGCTTCCTAGTTTTGGTTTGTGAGATCCGTATGGCTTCCCGGTACAGGTGAACCATTTCCCTGGCGTATGCCGGGGTTTTATGCCTGGCGTCGATGGCAACCGTAGTTATACCGGACCTCCCGAGCCAGGGTATCTCGTCCACCAGGCAGGTCTCGGAGGAATTCCCGAGGTGTGTCCGGCAGCTCCAGTCGGTCCAGACCGGGAAGATCCTGCCGGTACTGTCCTGTATCCCCTGGAAACCCGGGACGTCCCGTGCCGGGCAGCCGGGTCGTCCGCCATTCTGGATTCCTGCGGGAAGGCAGTCCCTGCTGACCAGGGCATCGGCATTCCCCTGCACGATCACTTCCAATTCAGGGGATTCATCGTGCAAAAGCCTGGCAGTAAGGGTGCTGATATCGTTATGGGACAGTTCAGGGGAGAGAGTCAGTCTCCGGAAAAACATCTGCAAATGTTCTGCGGAACGATGATTAAAAATGTTGAGGCCCTGACCCCCGGATATCCGGGTTTCCGGGAACTTGCAAAGAATCCTGTCTGCAGTGCCCGGGCTTTCTGTCATGACACCGGAAAGGCCCTGGTCAAGGAGTTCTCCAAGCTTGCCGATAGCAATGTCAACGAAGTGCGTATCCGTGACCAGAGGCCATTTCCAGACAACTTTTCCCGGGAAACGGAAACAGAGCCGGGATACTGGAGAAACGATCGACGTTACAGACTCCGTGTATGTCATGTTATGGTCTATGTCGTTCCGGCACCAGCCAATGGTTGTTCCTTCCGGCGGATCAGGTTCAAAATAAACGAGATCGCACCCGGCATCCAACGCCGCACATGCCTCGCTGTACCCCGATACGTAGACCGCAATCTGCATATTCCGGAATTCAGAACCCCGTCTTATCCCGGGGATTTCTTCCTGTAAAGAACGATAAAACCGGGACATCCGGGTTTCCGCATCGTTCAATCGATCGGACGATGGGTTCCAGGATTTGAGGATAGCCCTGGTAAGATCGGAAAATAATTCACGTCTCAGCCGGTTAAGTCCCCCAACCGGTGCAAAAAGTCCTCCTGGATACGCGATTGTCAGTTCCTGCAGCCTGAACGGTGTACCTCCCGTCTTCGAAAGATGCACCCGGATCGTATCTGCAGTCAGGGGCCGGGTACGCGCCTCTGTCATGGGAGCACCGGTGTGTTCCCAGGAGATCTCCCTGCCCTGTTTACCGATAGTCCGTCCCGTAATTACCGGCCGTTTTTGACTATCCCATGCGATAGAAATGTTCACGGGAATCCATGGCTCTTCCCTGTTGCGTCCGACAGGTTCCTGTGCTGTCCCTTTGCCATGCCCTGACCTCCGGGTAATGTAAAGTAAGGTTCCCGGGGAAACCGTTTCCTGAGTCGTAATTAAAATTCCTGCTTTTGTCAACACAACCGGGTTCTGTATATTCATCCCAAGTTCCCGGGCAGATCCCGGTTCATGGAATACGACGCCATCTCCCTTTTCCGGCATTCCGGGACCATGAAGAGCGACCAGAGCATGATGCCGTGCCGGATCGTATGAAGAAACGGTACCTACGAATAATCCCCTGTGATCGGGACGATCCCTTCCCATCACTTCCCGGTGACGGGAACCTCCGGCATATCCTCTCGTGAACCCCCTGTTAAACGCCAGGGCGAGTTCCTGTTCATCGCCGGCCGATGGAGCCCATCGCCCCTCTTTGAGCGCATCGAGGGCGTCCCGGTAGATCGATACGACGGTTTCCACATAACGGGAAGATCTCATTCGCCCTTCGATTTTCAGGCTCTCGACGGGAAGGTTTACTATGCGGTCAAGCAGAGGGTAGAGCGAAAGATCCCGGGTGGAGATAAGATACTGATCTCCTGACCTGACGGGGGATAACGAGAGCGGACGGCCGTACGTGTCGGCAGGCCCCCCGACAAACGTGTAAGGCTTTCTGCATGGCTGGGCACACATACCCCGGTTCCCGCTCCTTCCGCCGATAAACGAAGATAAGAGGCACTGGCCCGAATACGAATAGCAGAGTGCTCCATGAATAAACATTTCAAGGCCGATTCCCTGGCATTCCGGCGATGTCCCGATATCCTTTATAGCCGACAGGGATAACTCCCGAGCAAGCACAACTCTTGAAAATCCCTGTTTTTTTGCATATGCAACCCCTTCGCGGTTGTAAATTGTCATCTGGGTCGATGCATGGAGTGGCAGATCGGGGACTATCTCGTGGGCGACCGAAGCCAGACCATAATCCTGGATCAAGATCGCGTCTGCACCGGATTCATAGAGAAACAGGAGAAATTCACCAGCTTTCCTGATTTCTGAGTCAAGGATAAGGGTATTGACCGTAACATAAACGCGAACATTCCTCAGGTGGGCGTATGAGATCGCTTCCTGGAGCCCGGGCCGGTCAAAATTTTTTGCATAACCACGTGCTCCGAATCCTGGTCCTCCCAGATAGACTGCATCAGCCCCTGCACGTATTGCAGCCACCAATGACTCACGGGAACCTGCAGGAGCAAGAAGTTCAGGTATTTTCATACTATCTTCTCAATTGCCAGGACATTACCGGATTATTATGACTCACATCAACCCCGCGATCCCGTGCTCTGTTCGCATGGTAAGAATTACGCACAGGCTGACTTACAGAGTATCATAGAGCCGTTATGGTCATATAAGCTGGTTTCCTGCAGGTATCCGGGTCCCAGGGAGTAATGTGAACTTCAGCCGAAAACCCAGCGGATGATGCCCAGTCCTGCGATGAGCACCCCTGCAGTGGCAAGGCTGTACACGGACATCATGACGAGAAACGAAATTTTCCTGTCCCAACCGAACAGCCACGATATCGCGGGGGATATGTAGAAGCCGACAGTCAGGATTGCCGGGGCGAGTGCCAGCACCCGGTAACGCTTAACCCGCTCCGATCCCCCGTATTTTTGCCGAATCGATTCCAGGAATCCCCTGACTTTTTCCGAACGGTTGTACATGGCGTCGAAAACAGAATACTGGAGAAAGATCACACCGCTTGCCACGAATATAACGGCCACCCCGGTATATACCGGGGGGAGCCCTGCGGCGAGACCTGCAACCGGTGCGCTGTACTCGATAATGAGCGTTGCGACGATAAGACCCGCGGCCGGTCCGGGGGGGATCGAGACCAGCTCCCCGAGAAGGAGGGGGATAATGACGATGAGGAACAGAGAAACGAATATGTTCAGGGCCAGCCCGGGCTGGAACCAGGATGATCCAGGCATTCAGATATAGAATAATATAAATTAAGGGAAATAGGTTATTGAGTATCTTGGTGAAAATAGTCGCATCCACGAGCTGCGGCCCCGGTGATTCTGGAATAACGAAATGCGAACCTGACCTGATAGAGCTCCGTCTCGATCTGATGTCAGGCGATCGGTTGGCAATCGCTTCCCAGTGGAAGAATGAAACCGATACCCCTCTTGTCATGACACTCCGGAGCAGGAGGGAGGGGGGATTGTTTCCCGGGACTGGTGAGGACTGGTGGAAAATAATAAAGCCATTGCTTCCCTTCGCCTCATATGTTGATATAGAACGGGAATTTTCATCATACGCCCCCGAAGTGAGGGAGCAGGGATGCACGGTAGTAGGCTCGTATCACACCATGACCATGCTATCGGCTTCCGGTCTCGGTGAGATCCGGAACACACTGCGTATGTATGGGGACATTCCCAAAATCGTCGTATCGCCTGGAAATTATGACCAGGTCCTGGAATTCCTGGCATTCACGTACCATGCAGAAAAACCGGTGATAACGAGTATCATGGGAGAACAATTCCGCCACGTCCGGGCGGTTCTTCCGTTGTTCGGGTCATCCTGGATATTCGGTCATGCCGGAACGCCGACGTCCGCCGGGCAATACAGTGTCGGGGAATTGCGATCTCTTTTTGCTATTCTCGAAGGGAAGTCCGGGCATTAAAATCTCAGAGTTCCGGTTCAGGCAGGAACCCGGCGCCTGCCTGACAACATAATGTTATAGAATTGAAATTTGGTTTTTGCATTCCCAAAGGGTAATCCTTCCCTGAAAACCGTATGGTTCAGGTCATTTCGGAAACAGGAGCCGATCAGGTACCTCCCGGACTATCGAAACTTATATCAGGCTAAACGCGCAAGGCGCAGGTAACCTCAAAAGACCGTGGAACGATGCCTCGGAGAGGAAAGGAGATCGGATAAGTATGCCAGTATCATATCCCTACCCCCCTGGAGAGGGGATCGTAAAATGGGTTTCGACCGAGTGGCTGGGAGAACACCTCAATGACAGGAGTCTCACGATTATTGACTGCCAGCCGAATGTGCACGAGTATATCCAGGACCACATACCGGGTGCACAATATCTCCATGAGGGGATTTTCCGCCTTCATGGCGAGAAGCTGCCAACCGAATGGGTTATTCCGGAAATCGGGCAGGCGGTTGTTCGGACATTAGGTCTTGAAGCCGGGTCGCCGGTCGTTGTGTATTCAAGCGGAGGTCCGCTTACAGGCTGCGGTGCGTTCATCGGGGATGGCCTGGAACAGACAATGGTGACGTACAGCCTGATCAGGTACGGACTCCGCAATGTCCGCGTTCTCGACGGAGGATTTGAAAAATGGCGGGATGAGGGAAGACCGCTGACACGGGTATTTCCAAAGCCGGTCAAACCATCGGGGTTCAAGGCCGAACTGAAAAAGGAATTCATTGCGACCTACCAGCAGATAATTGAAATGAAGGATCGCCGCGATGCAATCCTGCTCGATGCACGCCCAGTCCCCTTCTATGAAGGTCAGGGACCGTGGATAAAGGCAGGACATATACCCGGAGCCGTGAGCCTGCCCTGGAAGACCCTGATGGACGACAAGAATAAGAAACTCCTGAAACCCGAGGCAGAATTAAAAGCCATTGTCAAGGAACGCGGGGTGACACCCAATGAAACCGTGATCTGTTCCTGCGGGACCGGGAGGGAAGCGACGAACGAATTTATCCTGTTTAAATACTTCCTTGGTTACCCAAAGGTGCTCCTCTACGAAGGCGGGTTCACCGAATGGACCTCATACCCGGACAACCCGGTGGTGATCGGCAAAAATCCACGGTAATCCGGCCCCTGAAAAAAAAATACCACGATTTTTTTGTGAATAGATTGATGAATCTTTTCTATCTTTTTCATTGAAGGGTACGTATAATGTTCGGGGAGTCCAGGTTTCCATAAAAAATTGGCTGTCACCGATTACATGTCGTAGACCGGCACTGCCCGGGTATTATAATCCCTGAGACATTCCCCGTCCAGCTCTGCCGTTACCGTTGACGATGTCCCCGGCTCCAGCGTCCCAATAAATATCTCTTTTGAATCCCTGACGGCATTATCGTTGATATGAACGAGTTCGACGAACAGTTTTACATTTCGTGCAGTCGTATTCCCGGTATTAAAAACCTGGTACTGCACCGTGTAATAACAACCTCTTGAAACGTCCCAGTGGTCATGTTCCCCGAGCAGCGTGGCCTGGACCGGCGAATACTGGGGACCTGCCTGACCTGGAGGAGTTGGCAGTTGTCTGACCGAAGAACATCCGGCGAGAGTGATCGTGGCAAATACGAATATAAGGGCAAGGACTATCGCGATTGGTTTCATCTCAATCTCTTCCGTTTCATTCATAACTTCGGGTTTTTTCAATGTTGTTCCCTCTGGTCAGTAGTGAGAAATAGTCCGGAAAATCCTTCATACTTTGCCTGTTCGAGCAGCGCATCAAGAATGACAAGGGCAAGCATCGATTCTGCCACGGGGATAATCCTTGGAACGATGCATGGGTCGTGTCGGCCTTGTACCGAAATATTCCGGGGCTCGCCGCTGGCATTGATAGTCAACTGTTCCCGGGAAATAGACGGGGTAGGTTTTACCGCAATCCTTGCAACAATATCGGCACCGGTCGAGATCCCACCGAGTATCCCGCCGGCATGGTTTGACAGAAAACCGTTCTTTGTTATCGGGTCGTTATTCTCATGCCCGTACAGTGCAGCCGCACCGAATCCTTCCCCGATTTCGACACCTTTTACCGCTCCAATCCCCATCAGCGCCCCTGCGATCATGGCATCAAGTTTACCAAAAACCGGGTCCCCGATCCCGGCAGGGCACCCTTTTGCAACGATTTCTACAATGCCTCCGACAGAATTTCCGGAATCTCTTGCTGCCCTGATCTCGTGTTCCATCTCTTCAGCAGTAGTTTTACCATGGATCTCCAGTACCCGTGCGCTGATTACAATTCCCGCCTGCCGGAGTACTTTTACCGCAACAGCTCCCGCGGCGACTCTTGCCACCGTTTCCCGCCCGGAGCTTCTGCCCCCTCCACGATAATCCCGGAAGCCGAATTTCTTCTGCCAGGTAATGTCCGCGTGGCCGGGCCTGAACACTTCGGCCAGTTCCCGGTAATCACGGGGATTGCTGTCGTAATTCCTGATCATCAGGGCAACAGGTGCCCCGGTTGTCATGTCCCTGAATACTCCCGACAGGATCTCAACCCGATCAGGTTCAATTCTCGGTGAAACCAGGTCGGACTGTCCCGGGCGTCGCCGGTCTAGAACAGGCTGGATATCTTCTTCGCAAAGGGGAATCCCGGCAGGGCAACCGTCAATTACTACCCCGAGTGCGGTTCCATGGCTCTCCCCGAATGTTGTGCACCGGAAATTTCTGCCGAACGTATTCATACTGCCCGCCTCCCGGGTGACCGTGATTTTTTCATATGACAAGACCTCGCACGAGTGCTAATGGCGCTTCGATTCCGGTAAAGCAGGCAAACTGCGCTGCGGCCTGGCGTGCAAACATCTCTGTCCCGGGTATCACCGGACATCCTGTTTTCCGGGCGGCCTTGATCAATGGAGTCTCAGCCGGAGTGTAGACAAGATCGAATACAACCATATCTTTTCTCAGGTATACCGGGTTGATGGGAATACCGCCACTGGAAGAGGAGGACATTCCCACCGGGGTAGTATTGAGTAGAACATCCGGTTTAATCGATGGGAACTCTGATAACGGTAATGATTTACACAAAAATCGTTCAGCGAGTTTTTTCCCCTTTTCAGGAGTGCGGTTGAGCACTGTCACGTCTATATCGAGAGACTGGAGTGCGTATATCGCTGCCGCGGCGGCCCCGCCTGCGCCGATCACGGCCGCAACAGACCCCTTCATATGTTCAAGAGGTCCCCTGATACCCATCCAGTCGGTATTAAAACCGTATGAAGTCCCGCCGCAGAACACAAGTGTATTGGCAGCACCAATGGACGTTGCGTGCTCATCCGGCACATCGGCATGCAGACATGCTTCGACCTTAAATGGCAGGGTTACCGAAAGGCCCCTGATGTCCAGTTTCCCTGCTATCCGGATGATATCTTCAAAATCCGGCCAGCAAAACCGCAGGTAACGGGAATTTAACTTGTATTGACCGAAGAGCTCGTTGAATAGTTGCGGTGACAGGCTATGCCTGCAGGGACTTCCTGCGACCGCGTAGAACCTTGTATAGGGGTCCGCCCGGTCACTGGAAATGTCTGTGACACAGCGTTCAGCCTCCTCATGCCCGATGTCGGTTTTCCTGATGAATGAACTTACCTCCTGTTTTGCCGCCGAACTGACTGTTCCCTCGGTAATGATTCTTCTTATCGCCATCGCAGTTTCGTTTGCATCTCTTTTCGTCGTATCGATGCAGAAATCAGAGGAAGATACATACCTGACCCTCCTGATCCCCTGAAGCTCGTGGATCTCCTCCCGGAGGGGCATTTTCGTGAGGGACGGCCGTTCGGTATGAGCAATTCTCTCCTCTATCGTCCTGTCATCGGCCGTCAGGAGTACTACAACACTCCCTGCCCGCAAGACCGCAACGTTATCCGGGTCGAGGATCGACCCTCCTCCCGTGCTGACTACGGAATCCTCAAGGGGGAGCGACGCAACGGTGTCAGCCTCGAGTCTCCGGAAATAGTCCTCGCCATATCTGCGGAAAATTTCGTAAATTGGCATTCCGGCGCTTCTCTCTATTTCCGTATCCGTATCACGGAACGGTATTCCCAGCATGTGGGCCAGCAGTTCGCCTGTCCGGGACTTTCCGGTCCCCCGGAACCCCGTAAGAACAATCCTTACCATGCGGACCAACCCCTGCATGCGGTTAGAACCGGCATCAACATAAACCTGCCTTCTTAAGTTCGTTCCAGAAACCCGGAAACGATTTATCCACGCATTCTGCATTTTTTATGATAATATCTCCCCTGGTAAGGGCGAGAACGGCAGCACTCATGGCAGTCCTGTGATCATCGAGGGGATCGATTGTTCCCGCGTGAAGAGGAACCGGCAAAATCGTGACAGAATCTGCCGTTATGGTTACGTTACCTCCCAGGTTGTTAATAATATCCGCGGTAGACTGCAGCCGGTCGCTCTCCTTATATTTAAGGTGGGAGATTCCGGTGATCACGGACGGTGAAGATGCCCCAGCGGCAAGCATGCAGAGAGTCTGCACGGTATCGGGAGAAGAAGACATATCGATCGATATGCCCGAGAGCTTCCCCGGGCTTTCGACAACAACTCCTGACCGGCTGAAGCATATTGTACATCCCATCATCCTGATGGCTTCGAGAAATGCCCTGTCGCCCTGGACGGATTCCGGGTTTAAGTTGGTTACGCGGACCCTCCCACCGCATGCTGCAGCAATTGCGAAAAAATATGAAGCAGACGAATAGTCACCTTCAATTAAGTAATCCCGTGCTGAATAACGACCTCCCGACCTGATCGTAAATTTCCGGTAACCCTCCCGTTCGGGGATAACGCCAAATGCCTTCATGCAATCACAGGTCAGGTCGATGTACGACCTCGATGCGACCGTTCCGGTAATCGTTATCCCGATATCTGATAACGCATAGGGACCGGCAATCAAAAGTGACGAGATGAACTGGCTGCTGATATCCCCCGGAATTGTTACCGCTCCTCCCTCGAAGAGGCCTTCCACCAGGAGCGGTGGAAATCCGGGTCGCCCGGGATACCTGATACGGCCCCCAAGCTCGTTTAAGGCAGTAACAAGGGAGCCGACAGGCCGTTCCTGCATCCTCGCGTTGCCGGTGATAATAACCCCGTTATTGCAGAGAAGGGTTACTGAAGTCAGCAGCCGGAGGCTTGTCCCGGAATTCTCCATGTCAAGGGTGAGACCCTCTCTGCAGGACAATGTTCCCGAATTTCCGGTGATCAGGAAATCTTCTCCCGACGAAAAAATGTCCGACCCGAGTGTACGGAGCGCCCTGCAGGTGATCATCGTATCCCTTGCCCGCAGTGGCCGTATGATCCGGGATCGCCCTCCGGCAAGAGAGGCGATGATGAGTGCCCGGTGGGTATAACTCTTCGAGGGAGGGGCCCCGAAGGTCAGGTCGACCTCGCTGGCTCTTGGAGGTCTGATATTCAAACAGGGACCTCCGTACGCCGGTAGCACCCGAGTGATTTAACCTTGGTAATACTGGTTATTTCGAGGAGTGCATCCTGCCATCCCGGGTTAGTAGTAATATCCATGAAAAACACATAACTTCCGATGCCACGCCTTGATGGTCGCGATTCAATACGGCACAGGTTGATATCCCGGCGGGCGAATACCGAAAGAAGCTCGTAGAGAAGTCCCGGCCTGTCCACTTCGGGATCTATGACAATACTGCATTTTTCTGGTATTCCGCTGGTGACAGGTTTATCCGATATTTTTACAAACCGAGTCACATTGTTGGGGTTGTTCTCGATGTTTTTCCGGATGAGCGGCACGTTGTACAACGCGGCGATATGCTCGGATACGACCGCCGCACCCTTTGGATTCCTGACAAGTTCCACGGCACTGGCCGCGTTGCTCCCTGTGAACTGTATGGCAATGCCAAGGGTATCGAGAAATTCACTGCACTGCTCGCTCGACTGGGGGTGGGCATAAACGACTGAAACGTTCTCCAGGGGGAGAAATGCCGCGAGGCAATGATGAACATGACGGTAGAACTCGGCATTGATAAAGACGCGGAACCTGAGCAGTGCATCCATGGCCGGTCCGACTGCTCCTGCTTCACTGTTCTCGATCGGGATAATCCCGTCACCTCTCCCCTCTTCAACGGCCCTGCATACAAGTCCTATCGAAGGGAGGAGCAGGACCTCGTCTTCAGGGGATACGATACATGCCAGTTCGTGGCTGAAGGTCCCTTCAGGTCCGAGGGCGAACAGGGTCATCGTTTCACCATGCAGTCGATCAGGAAGTCGGTGAGAGAGGCAGCCTGTCCGGCAAAATCGCCGAAAAATCGGGTATCTGCATCGAAAACACGCTCAAATTCCCTGGTATTTCCCGATGTAACGATAGTCTCCGTCTCCCTCATGGCTTCCCTGCAGGTGTCAAGCACGGCAGGGACGTAAGGATTGAGGCAAAGCATATCCGCGTATAACCTGGCATCCTGCGAAAGAAGCCTGCCGACAAGTCCCGTTTCTATCTGGTATACGGGGCTCATATAGGGGATCGTATCTTTTGGCTGGATTCCTGTCCTCCTCATCGTTTCTGCCATCGCTATCGTGACGAAATGGGTCAGGCCCTGGACTATTGCCATCATGCGGTCATGTGCCTCGGGGGTCGTGATCGTGATCAGCGCACCTTCCCGGGTAAAGATGCCTGAAAGGGTCTCGAGGGTATCTTTTGTGCACCGTGCAGGAGTGGCAATGATCGTCTGTTTTTCGAGCGACGATACCGACGGTCCGAACATCGGGTGAAGTCCGATTACTTCCGCCCGCGATTTTAGCATCTCCTCCACCGGGAAGACCTTCAGGGAAGTCAGGTCGCAAATCACCTGATCGGGGGTAAGGAGGGGTGCAATTTCCCGGATAACAACTTTTGTCTCCCGGATTGGCACGGTAACCACGACCAGGTCGGACTGCACGGCAATGTCCCTGTTTGTTATCGTGGTATTACGGCCGGAGATGATCACGTCGTATCCTGCTCTCCGGAACACTCCGGAGAAAAACTGCCCCATCTTCCCCGTGCCCCCGATAATCCCTGTTATCAAGGATCCCCCTCCTCCGACATGACTGAAAATGGTCTCATAGCGGTACAATTCTGTTTCATTGTTCTACGATATGTTCCTGCACAGAGACCCCGAAATGCCGGCCGCTCTCCGTGATAATTCCAAAAATTTCATCTCCGGGAGACAGTCCTGCAACCGAGCATGCTGAACCTTCGGTACGGACGAGCCTGATGGTCTCGGCATTCTGGACGACGGCACTCACCGTATGTCCCCGGTACTCGGCTTCGATAAGGAGAAGAGGTCTCCGTTCGATCTTGACCCGCCCAACCGTGGCTTCCCTGGTTTCCCCTGAATTGTCACAGACCAGTACACGGTCACCGATACGCAGGTCTGAAAGATATGCGGTTTTTCCACCCGGTACGGTGATATAGGCATGTACAGCCCCGGCATTTACCCGGAAGGGGCGTGGTGCAACATAGGGATTCTCGAGCGTCTCGGCATGCACGAGCAGGGCTCCTGCCGATGTATTTCCGATAAGCATCCCCTCCCCGTCGGTCATTATCGAACAGGTATCGACACATACGCGGTCCCCCATACCAACCGGGCTGACAGATTTGACGACCATGGGCACCAGGTCCATCTTTTCCGACCGGGATGACAGAAGGGAAGCCACGTTCCTGATAACAGACGGGTCACCGGTTGAAAGAAGAATTCCTCTGACGCCTTTTTCGAGAACGTTCAGGGCAAGTTCTGCCGATTCCTCATCCCTGACCGATGCGATTATGCTGTCGGATACCGAGACGAGGTTCTCGAGAGGGATGACATTCCAGTCCTCCGTCTCAATAATCACATAGCCAAGACGCGACAGTTCTACTGCTCTCTGTTCGGATTCCTTGCTGCTGATCCTGCAAACAAATACATCGCGGTCCGGTACGAGATCTCCGTCCTTCGCAACCGTTTTGATCCGGCCGAGTTCCCTGCCTTTTCCTGCTTCTTCGAGCACCAGTACGTCAGCCCCGCTTTCGATAGCTGTTGTTGCGATATCTTTTTTCCATGGTCTGCAGTCAACCCATAGTTCTTTCATCGGCACCGCTCCAGGGCAAGGGCCGGTTCCAGGTCATCATGGACAACCAGACCGAGAGCCCGGACAAACGCCTTTGTATCTGTTCGCTGGAATGCGTTCCGCCCGACACACACCCCCGCTCCCCCGGCATGGACCGACTCACGGATCAACCGGAGAGATTCAAGGTCTCCCATCTTCTCTCCGCCGGCAATGAATACGGGAACCGAACATGCATCGGTAATCTTCCGGAATGACCCTGCATCCCCGGTATAGTTTGTCTTGATGAGATCTGCACCCAGCTCCTCGGCAACGCGTACGCAGTGTCCGACCGACTGGGGCGAAACCGGGTCTATTCCTTTCCCACGTGGATAAATCATGACGAGAAGGGGCATCCCCCAGCGGTTGCAGTCCTTCACAATTTTTCCTGCCGACTCCAACATCCGCGACTCCTGCGGAGCCCCGAGGTTGATATGGATTGATACCCCGTCGGCACCAAGTGCAACGGCCTCCTCAACCGTACAGACAAGCACCTTGTCGTTCGGGTCCGGGTTTAACGAGGTGCTGGCTGAGAGGTGGACGATAAGCCCGATATCTCTCCCTTTTTTCCTGTGTCCGCGTTTAACAAGGCCCTTGTGAAGAACAATTGCATTTGCCCCTCCTTCCGATACCTGCGATATCGTCTCTGTCATATCGAGCAGTCCTTCGATCTGCCCCAGGGTGAATCCATGGTCCATGGGGACGATAACTGCCCGTCCGGTATTCCGATCCATAATCCTTTCGATTCTGATATCCTTTCCTATCATGGTAGTTCCTCTTTACAACTTCAGAATGTTCATCGACAGGACAGTGACTGTTATGTTCCTGTATTTCAAATAATCGCAACGAGCTCCCTTATCAGGTTCCCTGTGGTGTACTATGCGAATATTCAGCATTGCCTCAGGACCTCGAGGGCCTCGTCTACGCTTCTCCTTTCGTGGACGATGAGAGCGGCAGCACGGATAAACCGTGCCGGTGTCTTGTGCTGGAAGGCATTTCTCCCGATCGAGAGCCCGGCAGCACCACCTTCCATTGCACCTTCAATCATTTCAAGAGTCGACCTGTCATCGGTTTTCTTTCCTCCCGCAACCACTACCGGTACGGGGCAGCCAAGGGTCACTTCCCTGAAGCTGTCCGGGTCGCCGGTATAGACGGTTTTTACTATATCGACACCCAGTTCGGCGGCGACACGGGCTGCGATTTTTACTTCTTCGACGCCCTGTTCGTTCACGATATTCCGTCCTCTCGGATACATCATCGCGAGAAGCGGCATACCCCATTCCATACATTCTACGGCAACTTTACCGAGGTCCGAGAGCATCACAGCCTCCGAATCGGCCCCGATATTGACGTGGATAGAAACAGCATCTGCACCCATTTTCATCGCGTTGGTCACGCTGTTCACGAGTACTTTGTTATTCGGATCGGGGCCCATCGATGTGCTCGCGGAAAGGTGAAGAATCAATCCTATATCGCGTCCGGTCTTCCGGTGACCGTGAAGTGCAAGGCCGACATGGCCGAGGACTGCATTCGCTCCCCCTTCTGCGACTTCATCTACTGCTTTTCCGAGATCGATCAGGCCATCGATCGGCCCGTTGGTGACGCCATGGTCCATCGGGACGATTATGGTTTTTTGTGTATTCCGGTTCATTATTCGTTCAAGCCGGATCTCTTTTCCTCTCATACTTTTTTCACCCTGATTCTTGATTTTTTTTTGGAATTTTGAAACAATCGGATAATCTGTCATCATAACCTCGTCCTTTGCCGAACCGGAATTTCGTTTCCGCTTCAGAAAAGGAGATACCTAAAACTGAAGAAATAATAAAAAAATGCCGGAAGAATCGTGCAGGAAATGAGAACATACGCTCCCGGACCCGCATTCACAGAACAAGACCTGGATCTGTTGAAGTTAATGGTTTTTCTGCTCCGTGTCGTGGCTTCGCTGGACCCGATAAAGACATTCACCGGCGAAAAAACACTCACCACACATTGCACTTTTTTTATTGGGACTATCCCTATATAAATGATATGGATGTCTCCGGGAATTTTTTTCGAACATGACATTACCAGGTCCCAAAACCAGGCAATTATCCTGATATCCGGCACTCTTATTTTTTGACCTTTTTTATCGAGATAACATCGCCGAGAGTGGGGATCAGGTTCTTCTGTTTCTGGTTATCCCTTTCATCCTCGGAGATATCAATTAACCGGATATCCAGGGTTTTTTCGAGTTTTTGCCGGATATCGTCCTCCGGGATCAGATCGTTGTTTTCAATCTTTTTTATCAGCAGTTCCCTGACCATCAGTTCCATGGCAAGATCTTTCTGGGTCCACCCCCGTTCCATTCTCGCATGTTTTATCCGGTCCCCGTAGTCATCGACGATATCGCCCTCGATCATATCGAACATGTCACGTCTCTTCCTGACCGGCGGGGTTGCGGGAACAGTGCCGGCAGGGCGCTTTCCCGAGGTGGAGATTTTATTCTGGGAAACCCTTGGTTGCGAAATTTCAACACCATAGTGTTCGCACTGGGGACAGACCTGGAGATTGGCCCCTTCTATGCGCACATTTTTCAGAACACGTGCCTTGGCACCACATAATTCGCACTGCATAATCGCAAACATCTTTATAGTCATTTTTCCCTATATACCTATTTGAGGCACGAGATGGCAGAGACTGCCCGCCAACCACAGGAACCACAAAATCCTGAAGAACTGTACCGTTACCTGCTTGAACGGGTAACAAGTATGGAAACCCGGAACCTGGAGCTACGTGAGCAGTTGCGCCAGATCGAATCGGATAAACGTTATATCGAGACTCAGAAGATCCGGTATGAGCGGGAGGTCAGGAAGCTGAAAAGTGAGATCGAACAGCTCAGGAGCCCCCCCCTCGTCGTGGGAACGGTAACCGATATAATCGACACCAACCGTGTCATTGTCCGGAGTAGTGCGGGACCGAGGTTTCTCGTCCGGAGCTCTCTCTGTATAGAGCAGGATAAATTAAAACCCGGGGTCAGGTGCACCCTGAACCAGCAGTCGCTTGCCGTCGTAGAAGTCCTTCCGAGCAGTTTCGACTCGCAGGTGTACGGGATGGAGATAATCGAAAGTCCTGCCGAGAGTTACGGTGACATCGGAGGACTCGAACCCCAGATTACAGAGATCAGGGAAGCTGTTGAACTTCCCCTGAAAAGGCCCGAATTATTTGAAAAAATAGGGATCGAGCCGCCCAAAGGAGTCCTGCTGCATGGGCCCCCGGGAACCGGCAAAACACTCCTTGCCCGTGCCGTGGCCCATGAGACAAATGCACATTTTCTCAGGGTTGTCGGTTCGGAACTTGTCCAGAAGTACATTGGTGAAGGGGCACGGCTCGTGCGCGAACTGTTCGAGCTTGCCCGCCAGAAGTCGCCGACCATTATCTTTATCGATGAGATCGATGCGATAGGGGCATCGCGTACAGAAGCCACGACGTCCGGCGATCGTGAAGTCCAGAGAACGCTCATGCAGCTTCTCGCCGGGATGGACGGTTTTGAGAAGCGTGGCGACGTGAAAATCATCGGTGCTACAAACAGGATAGACATCCTCGATCGGGCCCTGCTCAGGCCGGGCAGGTTTGACAGGATAATTGAAATACCCTTGCCTGAAGAGAACGGAAGGCTTGCCATACTGAAAGTGCACAGCCGTGAGATGAACATCGATGAATCGGTAGACCTCGTCGATGTTGCACGACTCACCGAGGGGAAAAACGGAGCGGACCTCAGGGCGATTGTCATGGAAGCAGGAATGTTTGCGATCAGGAAGGAACACGAGTCCGTTACCCATGATGATTTCCTTGCAGCAATTGAGAAAGTCGGTCTCGATTTTGACCGCCAGAGGATGACCAGCACCTACGGTGCAATGTTCGCCTGAATAGACAGTAAGTACAGGATTCATTATTTTTTTAAAAAACTGCCGGTGTGAGCCCCGGGAATCATCGCAGAAAAGGGATATATCATGCTTTACAGGTCCGTTCCTAAAACCGGTGATCGCCTCTCGATTCTCGGGTTTGGCTGCATGCGTTTTCCATCGGGAAAACGGGGAGGAATAGATGAAGAACGGGTTATCCGCCAGATCAGGCATGCCATTGACCTCGGTGTCAACTACTTCGATACCGCTCCGATCTACCATATGGGAAAGAGCGAACCTCTCCTGGCAAAGGCCCTTGCTGGCGGATACCGGGAACGAGTCCGGATAGCGACGAAACTACCACCGTGGTCGGTCAACAGGAGGGCCGATATGAACGCAATCCTTGCAGGCCAACTCAGAACGCTCCAGACGGACCATATCGATTATTACCTGCTCCACGGTCTTACCGGCAGTACCTGGAAACGGATGCTGGATTTGGGTGTGCTCGAATTCCTGGACTCTGCGAGAGAAGACGGGAGGGTCAGGAATGCAGGATTCTCATTCCATGGAGATCTGACGTCCTTTAAAAAGATTATCGATGCATATGACTGGCAGTTCTGCCAGATCCAATATAACTATCTCGACGAAACCAACCAGGCCGGGACAGAGGGGCTCCGGTATGCTGCCTCCTCTGGCCTGGCCGTGATGGTTATGGAACCGCTGCGTGGAGGAAACCTTGCATCTCCCGTCCCGCCTGAAGTGCAGAAGGTCTGGGACGAAGCGGCAGTTCAACGAAGCCCTGCAGAGTGGGCTCTTCGATGGGTATGGGACCACCCCGAGGTGACGGTCGTTCTCTCAGGCATGAATGATGAGAACCATATTGAAGAGAATATCAAGGTCGCCGGGACCGTCCTTCCATGCTCACTAACTGAAGAAGAGCGTGCAGTTATAGAAGAAGCCAGGCAGACATATGCACGGCTGATGAAAGTCCCCTGCACAGGCTGCAGGTATTGTATGCCCTGCCCGTCCGGAGTGAATATTCCGGAGTGTTTTGCTGCGTATAACCAAACCGGCCTGTTTCCGGAGAGCGGACAGGCACGTTTCCAGTATCTCTTCCGGGTGGGAGGAGTGGTGGGGGAAGGGTCATATGCGGGGCTGTGTAAACGATGTGGTAAATGCAGCAGGGTCTGTCCCCAGCATATTGATATTCCTATTCGCCTGAAGGAAGTGTCACAGGAGCTCGAAGGCTATGGGATGGGGTTCAAGGTCCGGGCTATTAAAGGTGTTCTCTGGTGTTATAACCAGGCCGCCAGGATAAAGAGGCGAATGGGACGCGAACCTATGTGAAAAGATCCTAAAACGTGATTTCCCGCCAGCAAACAAAATTCGGGGTTGTCATCATTGATCAATCCGACTATAGCAGGTTATGTAAGAAATTAGTCGCTGAAATGTGACTATACCCTATTTTTATTCTATCAGTACAAGACCAATCGACGTGATGTTCCCATGTTCGATTTTTCCATATTCAAGATTTTTACAGGGAATCGTTGATAATTCCCAGCCAACCTGCTTTGCAGTCAGGAAGACATCCATTCCGGCAGCCTCCATGGATGGCCGCAGGAGGTCCATGTGCCTGCAGAGCCTTCGGACGCTTTCATCCACAGTTCCCGGCTGTTCCTCGGCAACGCAGTGCAGGTGTTCGCAGTAGATGCACGGGTAAGCACCGAATCCGAACGCCTTGTAAAAACCGTCGTAGAAGGCAGTCTTCTCGAGGAAATGGATCGTTCCGTTCACCCACCTGATGAGGTCACCCAGAAAAGGGTGAAAATCCTCGGGGATCATTTCCGGAGTAAGGTCTTCATGCCCGGGAATCCCGTCAAAACGAACCAGGATTCCCGTATTATATTCCCCGACCATCCTTCTGGTCTCTCCGACCGATGGAGAATAGGGCGGGCAACTTAGGTGTTTGCCAAAACCCTTACATCCGAACCGGCATTTGAAACGCACCCAGTCGGCGACCACAACGTCCCTGGCTGGAATAATTTTTATTCCTGCATTACGCTCTTTTGCAAGCATATCAAGTTTTTCGATCTCCCTGCTGAGTTCCACCCTCATGACAACCGATGGAGTATAGTATGATTGCATAAGAATAATTTCCGGTCTGTCACGGGAAGGTCAGGTGGATCAGTGCCCCGATAGAAATCCCCAGCAGTACGGTGAACAGCGAGACAAGCACGACCGTTTTAAGTCCTGTCTGTTTGTAAAGAACTGCGATTGTCGAAATACAGGGTATAAAAAGTGTATTCACTATTGCGAAGATATATAGCTGCACCGAAGTCATCACTGTGTTGAGGGCCGGGGTCCCTGCGAGGACAACCAGTGTACCGAGTGCCGTTTCTTTCCTGAGAATACCAAAAATCAGAGCGGTAGTTGCATAAGCAGGCAGTCCGAGAACATTGGTAGAAAACGGTGCGATGGCGTTCTGGATTTCTGCAATTACACCGGTATACTGAAGTACGCCGAGTATCACGCTTGAAACGACCAGGAGGGGCATAGCGATGATCAGGAATTCACGGATTTTCCTCCATGATTTCTTTACGACATTCGAGGCAACAGGGGAACGCAGCGGTGCCATTTCCATAATCATCCCGTAACGTTCGCCTGGGGTAATACGGGAAAGAAACATTCCGGTCACAAATACAAGGCCAAGAACGATGAAATAGATGGAAAACGCTTCAGGCAGCCCTACAAAGGTCGCGACGACGCCTGCAATTACCACGGTCCGGGCTGAACATGGGATCATGGTCACGAGGAAGGAGGCAATAAACCGTTCCCTGCGGGTTGCCAGGAGCCGGATACTCATAATGGCCGGGACGGTGCAACCAAAACCGAGAATCATCGGAATAATTCCCTGTCCGTGCATCCCGAGCCTGTGCATGGAGCGGTCGGCCAGGAATGCGGCTCGGGTAAGATATCCTGAGTCTTCAAGAATGGCGATGAAAATATAAAAAGTAAATACAAAAGGGAGTGCAATACCAAGCCCCGCCTGCACTGCAAGGAGTACCGAGGTCAGAACCTGTTGGATCAGCGGGGGAAAGCCGAGGCTGAGTACCGGTACGACGATAAAAGTTTCAAAAAGCGAGACGATGATACCTTCCATCCACGATCCGATGGCGAAAACAACCAGAAGGATGCCTAAAAGGATTGCAATCAAAATGGGAACGCCGGGTATCGTCTTTGTGAGCAACCTGTCAGGGTCGAAACGGACGATACCGCGATGGACGGTCGTTACTTTATCGGCGATCTCTCTGGCCAGGTGATGCCGGTTTGCAGAGATTATCTGCACGGGTGACATGTGGTGGTGATGCTCGATCTCGCGGGCGACCGCCCCTCCAGAATCCAATAAATCCTGGTCGTCGCCGATCCCTTCGAGGGCAAGGAGTGCCGTGGGTCGGGATATGGGAAAATTATCCCTAAGACTCCGTTCTGCTGCCTCGATGTGGCTGTCATAGCCGACAGTGATAACCGGTGGCCGGGCCTTGTTCAGTACGAGAGGAATGATCTGTTCAATCCCCCGTCCCTGGATCGCCGCGGTGACGAGCACTTCTGAACCGAGGAGTTCCGAAAGCAGCGCGAAATCTATGATTATTCCCTGTTTTTCGGCTTCGTCGGCCATATTAAGGACTACCAGCATCGGAAGGCCATATTCTGCGACCTGGAAAAGGAGGTAAAGGTTTCTTTCGAGATGGACGGCATCGATAACTTCGATAACGGCGTCGACTTCTTTCCGTTCCAGTACACCACGGACAAGCGCTTCCTCTATCGATGTACCGTCAAGAGAATAAATGCCAGGCAAATCGCAGATCTCAAATTTTTCGCTCTTGAAACATACGTTTCCCCGTTCGAGATCAACTGTCGTCCCGGGGTAATTGCTGACAGCCACGCCAAGCCCTGTGAGCTGATTAAAAATCGAGGATTTCCCGACATTCGGGTTACCGATCAATCCGATCTTCATACCGGATTCTCCACGAGAATAGTAGCGGCAATTTCGGGGGAAAGTGCAATATCACACCCCTTTACCTGGATAACGACTGCGTTATTTCGTAGTTTGCGCCTTATAAAGACCTCTTCCCCGGGTATTATCCCGAGGTCGATCAGGCGGTGGAGGTCACCACCGGGAAGGATCCCTGCTACCATACAGCGGTCCTTTTCCTGCATATCAGAAAGGACACGGGTCTTTTGCAGATCGTCTCCAATATTTCCGCCCGCCGGCAAAACGGGTTCGTTAATCGTTTTGATATCGGATTCGATGGAATCACCGAAAGCCTTAATATTGTGTTTTCCTGTGCCTATCCCTTGTCGGGTCCGCTGGCGGAAGTGGAGACCGTGGAACGTTCCGGTTTTCTTCCCTTGTTTTTCCTTTCCCGAACTATCGATGTAATCGCCGAGACGCTCGATGGTGTGGTCCGATACATCGTGTTCGAGCACGCAGGCTTCATCCGAGGCTGTGTGGTTATCCATGCCGAGCATCTCGTGCAGGAAACACTGGAGGACCCGGTGTTTTTTGAGGACGCGTTCCGCTATGGTCCTGCCATTTCCGGTCAAAACTATAGTGCCGTCGGCATTCAGGGTAATATCCCCGTTTTTTATAAGGTAGTCGAGATCTTCACCGGTTATCGGTAACGGATCTTTTAACCGGGTATTGACTTCAGCTACTGCCGGGGGCCTGTTAAGAGCGAGTGTACAGATCAGGACCGCTTCTAAGACGTCCTCCCGGGCAGAAAGATCCATATGAAATTTTTGTCCTGCTTTGTTTTATGGATTTGGATACCTGTACATCCGGAATATCCGGAAACGGGCCCCCGGAATTAGGGGGAAATCCCCCGGGGTTACAAAAAAGCTGATTGTTTCCGTTTTTTTTCTGCGAGGTCAATCACTTTCAAGGTAAGTTCCTTCACGGCTTCCCGGGCGGGACTGTGTTCCGGAATTTTGGAAACCGGTTTTGCAGCGAGATCTGCCTCTTCAACAGCAGGATCGAAGGGGATAACCGCGAATGGGACAACCTGCCCGGCATCGACTGGTGCCACTTCCCCGCGGTACCGGTTATATACCAGATACATGGCATCCCGTTTCAGGCCAAGGGAAAGGGCGATGTCCTTGATCCTCTTTGCTGTCCGGAGACCGCGTGCACCCGGGTCGCTGACGATCAGGAGGGCATCGGGTATCCCGATCGTCCCCCGGCTGATATGCTCCATCCCGGCTTCCGAATCGATAATAATGAACCGGTAATCGCGCTCCAGCAGACGCATGCAGGACTGGAGAAGGTCGTTCGAAAAACAATAGCATCCCGTCCCTTCGGGCCTGCCCATAGCGATAAGGTCGAAACCGTCCGCTTCGACAAGCACCTGCCTGAACCGGTACCTGATATAATCGGTCCTCGACATACCGGGCGGGATGCTCTTTGTGAAAGCTTCCTCGCGCATCCCCCCGAGACTTTCCAGGACATCGACTCCCAGTGCCTCGCTGAAATTGGCATTCGGATCGGCATCAACGGCAAGAACCGGCCTCTGACCTGCACCGATCAGGCCCCTTACCAGCAGGGCACTGATAGTTGTCTTTCCGGTTCCGCCTTTTCCGGCAACAGCGATAGTAAATGGCAATGCGGTTTCCTCCACCTGTTCGGGCATCCCGGTGGCCGTCAGGTCCTTTTGCTCCGGATCCTGCGGGATATCTCTGCCGCAGCCTTCATTATTTCGATTGATTGCGGTTCGTTTGCGAAACGTATCCCGCAACTCGGTGTGATCAAAGATTGTGCATCGAATAGATTTTCCGGAATATACGACGTAACTTCGCTCCGGATTGCGAGATACCGTTCATAAAGCGAATCCGTAGTTTCATTTGAGAATACTCTCCACTCCGCCGGTACGATTCCCCATGCAACTACCCCGCCGCTCTCCATATAGGCGAGAAGTTCATCGCGATACAGGAGAATTTCCTTCGAGGTTGTGTAGGCATCGAACGAAACGACCGCAGGACCAAGAGAGAAAAGAAACCCCCAGTCCGTATTGCTGCAACAATGGATACCGATACTCCCTTCGACAAGCGATACGATGTCGTCCCAGCCCGACCGCACGGAGTCCATATCGATCGGGACCACCGATGAACCGAGGGAAGCGAGATAGGGCTCGTTCAGAAGGATGAGAGTGTTTTTCACTCCCGTCGTCTCCTTCAGTTCATGTTCGTACCACCTGGCACGGAGTGCCAGCATTTTCGAAAGGACATCGGCAAACTGGCTGTCATAATATATCGGGCGTTTATCCGCATCAACAACCTGCATACCGAAGGTGACGGGACCGGTAACCTGGCATTTGATACCGTATACGATGGGAAAGGATCGTTTAAGAAACGAATAGAGTCCCGAAGCATACGCGGTTCCGACCGAATACGGTGCAAAATTTCCTTCGATATAATCGAGGTAGATTTGCTCCATCTCAAGAGAGAGATCGCATCTCCGGTCAACCGTCAGCTTTTCCCCTTCCAGTACCCTTCCCGGCAGCTTTTCAGAATCGTTGATCACGATATTCTCTAAAAAACCCCGGTTAGGCAGCAGGGGAACATATGGGAATTCGGTAAATACGCTAAGAACCGCATCGCATGCTGCTTCGGGGTCTTTATAAGGAAGACCCCCGATTCCTGTTGAAAGACTTTCCGGAGGGGGCAGATAAACAGCCATTATACCGGGTCTCCATGGTTTTTCAAAAGCCTGCATTCGTTAAGCATTTTTTCAACGCCCGGAAACAATGATAAATCCGTATGGGGGAGGAAAGAGCTTCCCGTATATTCGTCCATGAACGAGGGTTCCGAATTCAATTCTATATACGAGATTTTTTTTGCAATTTCGTCCAGGGTCTTCCTCTTTTTCCTGTTTACAAGCGCCATGCTGGCTCCTTCGATCGCCCCGTTCCCGATATTCCGGATACGTTCCACGGGGATTTCAGGTACGAGACCGATCATGATCGCGTTCTCCTTGGTAATATAATTCCCGAATGCCCCTGAAAAATAAATCGTTGCTACATCGTTCCTGGTAAGTCCGGCCTGTTTCATCAGGGTCATGCACGCGGCAAGGACCGAGGCCTTGCTCATGATCAGGTTTTTAATATCATTCTCTGTTATTACGATGTCTTTCCCGTTTCCGGCCTCTTCCTTCCAGGCGATGACATATTCGGGAAAATGCTCCCCTTTCCTGATCCTCGGGTTTTTTATCCCGAGATTGATCCTGCCGGTCCTGTCAACGACACAGGCCCGGAGGAGACCGGCGAGCAGATCGATTAAGCCTGAGCCACAGACTCCGACAGGTTTCGTATTGTTGATCGTTCCAAACACCGGTTCGAGGGATACGGGGTCGATGGTGATCCTCTCGATCGCTCCCGGATTTGCCCGCATCCCGAAAAGAACTTCGCCGCCTTCCAGGGCCGGTCCGGCCGCTCCTGCACAGGAAACCATCCATTCACGGTTTCCCAGAACTACCTCGAAATTGGTACCGATATCGACCATGAGGGAGATCTCATCCTTCTCCGCCATTCCCGAAGCAAGGATGTCGGCCACGATGTCCCCGCCGATGTAATCCGATACAGCAGGGAAGAAAAATACCTCTGCATCTTCGGCTACTTCTATCCCTACCCGTGGTGCCGCCGTCGTAAGATATCTCCTAACCACCGGGACATAGGGCTCCTCGATCATATATGCGGGGTCAATACCCAGGAGGATATGGGTCATAATCGTATTTCCCGCAATAATTACCTCGTAAATGTCTTCCCGGTCGATACCGGCATGATTTGCGGCTGCAGTAATTGCGAGATTGGTGCTCTCGGCCGCGAGAGACTGGAGTTTCTGGAGACCGTGCTTTCGTGCATAATTCACCCGTGAGAGAATATCCTCACCGCAGCTGATCTGCCTGTTGTAATTCGAGGCGATCCCGGCTATATGACCGTCAACGAGGTTCCTGATGTAAGCAACGATCGTCGTAGTCCCGAGATCGACTGCTACACCATAGAGATTTTTTGACGTGTCTCCTTTCTCAAGATCGATAATCCGGTAGCCGGCCGGAACGTGTGCGACCGTGGCCGTTATCTTCCATCCGCTGTCCCGGAGAATACGGGGCATCCTCCTGATGATATCGAGAGGGGTATATATCTTATCTGCCACCGGCCCGCCCTTCTTCTGGATCCCCCAGACAAGCCTGGTAAGATCGGACGATGGATCCTCCAGAGTCGGGGGAGTAAGTTCTAGGTAATATTTCCTGACCGAAGGCTGGAATTCAGTTTCGACACCGAGAGATTCGATGAGGATCTTCTGTTCCTGGATCAGGGAGCTCTCCGGTATAAGGACATGGAGATCGTCATTAATAAACGATACACAGGCAAGGCACGCCCCCTTTTCACGCTCTTCTTCGGAAAAAAACTTTCCGTATTTTTCCTCGTCAAAGGAGACGGAACCGTTTTTTATGAAGATAATACATTTTCCGCATTTTCCCTGCCCTCCACAGACGACATTCATGTTGATCCCCGCACGCTGGACTGCATCCAGCACTGAACTTCCTTTTTCCAGGGCGATCTTACGATAACTGGGAAGGAATGTGACCGTGACCATATCAGACATTCCACTCCTTCACCAGGTACTCCCCGATATCGGCGGCATCGCGGGGTCCGACGAGCACCTGCCATCCCGTCTCCTCCTCAATTTTGCCTGACAGCGGCGATGCATAACCGGGGATAATCAGGCGCCGGTGTGAAACAAGATCCTCAACCCCGAATCTCTTGATCGATTCCTTAACGAGGGTCTCATTCAGTTTACCTGCAGCAACTGCAGTCAGGACCGACAGTCCTTCGGTGTCGACTACCAGCATGTAACAGGGGATTTTTGTCGCCTCGAGATATCCCTGGAGCGTGAAATACGTCAGGGAAAAATTCACGGTGAGAAGGACCGGTGCATCTTTTCCCGGTTCACCTACCGGGTACATGCCCGGGTTCATCTGGATCGGTTTCTGGGGGTCGGTGTAGATGTTCTGCCTGAGGGTCAGCGTTGCCGCAGCAGACCCGGGGGGGAGGTCATTTGTTACGATAATACCCGCATATTTATCGATCCCGAGCACGATCGCAGCATCATGCTGCATGTATCGCGTAGTGTCGAAAAAGATCGGGTAACCAAGTTCAGGGGACGATCTGCAGATCGCTTTTTGCCGGACCATCGTTGCTGCAGGGATATAGTCACCGAGGGAAGGGAGTGAAAGGTCTATCAGGAGCGAAGGGACCCCTTCGGCCGCGCATAACTTCGTCAACTCCCCGCATCCTTCAGGGCTGCCTGCAGACACGACAAGGGGGCACCCATATTTTCTCGCAAGAACGCACATCGTCTTATAGGTATCATGGGTGGCTGCATAAATCAGGGGCCGGAAATTCCCGCAGACTGAAAGGCCTGCCTGCTGGACCACCGGGTCTTTTGCAATCAATACCTCCGGGAGGTGGGTGTCAGTCTCCTCGACAGCCCTTACCGCCGCTTCGAATGCCATGGGATCACCGCTTTCGCTTCTTATGGCCATGCCTGAAAATGAGAGTTCGGTCCCGACTCTTGTCAGGGTTTCCGATGCGACTCTCCGGGTGACTGTTTCAATTTTTTCACGGGACCAGAGATCGGAGACCAGGAACATGATACCCGGAGGGTGGTAGAAGGTCTTTTCGTGGCGGAATAATACAAATTCTTCTCCTATTGCAAGTCTTTTTTCCCCCACGCCAACTTTTACCAGCTGTATCGGCGGTCTTGTAGAAGCTCCGAGAATGTTTTTTGCAGTTTCATCAAGGTAGGGACACTTTTCAACATCTCCTTTGCCGCTTGCCAGTTTCATCGCGAATGTGAGGCAGGTGGGATCGCCACACTCCTTGCAATTCTTTTTCGGGAGTAGTTTATAGATATCGAGAGCTTTCAGGGCCATGGATCAGGTCCCTCCCTGGATCGGTTTTCCTGCCCGGAGTGCCTTGAACGCCTCTTTAAGCATCGGGACCGTAGCCGGGTGCCGTACGCAAACAATTGCCGCTCCTGCTATTGCCGCGGAAAGGGCCGCATAAAATTCCCATTTAACCGCGATCTCATCCCGGACTCCGGGGTTCGCCTCCCGGACCTCTTTCACGGTAAGGGAATCGGCAGCCGAAGAGATCATTGGCATGGCCAGATCGGTATCGCCCTTCAGTGCAGCATACCTGATCCGTTCCATTACTGAATATGAATATTCAAAACCATACCCAAGGGTACCTGTGTAGGGATCGATCATGACACGATCCGACGGGACCCCTATCTCGCGGAGAAGAATATTCAGCTGCTTTGCCAGGTTGATATCGATGGGTGATTGTGCGATCACCGAATGGTTATACGCCATTGCCGCCGCTGCCACACTGCGGTAACGACCGGCTTCTGCGGTCCCGAGAAGCAGTCGCTCCCCTGCCCCTGCTTCGCCACAATGCTGGAACACCTCGGAATCGATTGAGGGATCATTACTGCCCTCAATAATCAGGGGAAGCGTCGTATAGGAAAGAACGTCGCTGATCCGGCTTCCGATCGAGGCAAAATCATTAAAGCCCCTGGTTTTCGTGCTGGTGAGGTACAGCCTGATCAGGTCAGCCCCATAACGTGTTTCCGCCTCTTTCGCCCATCCTGGGGTATCGTTTATCCGATCTCCAACATACGCGGCAATAATCGGGGACCAGAATGCGGGGTCGTCACATAATTCAAAAGCGACGAGGGGAATAGTTCCGTCGCTGCATTCCATGTCGAGGAACGGCAGGTCGGTTTCACCGCCCAGACGATATGAACGCGATCTGGTACCCCCATCAGCAGATGTCGCGCCAAGGGTGACTTCCCCGATACGGCCGCTCCATTCGAAGGTCTCATCAGCCATTATAAGCACCTCAGATAAGCGGTCTCATGGTCAGTGCCGGGTGCTGCACTTCATCGAGGAATGCGATCAGTTCCTCGAGGGTTGTCGCATTGGTTTCATCGGCAATTTTTAGAAAGAACCCCTGGTGACCGGCATTGTTCAGCTTTTCGATCAGCCGGTCTTTTAATTCCTCTTTTAACAGCGACGGCATCCAGACAAGGCGCTCGATTCCTCCCTCCGCCTGGAGAAACCGATCGGAAAGGATATAATTTTTCGAAATACCTGCAAATCCCGGCGTCTGTGCCCCGCCTCCGATTGTCCCGGCAAGGGTTGAGAATGACATCCCGGACGGGGTGTCACCTTTGTATTCCCGGTTGACAACCATGATGCCGTTTACTTCCGGCAGCATCAGGGCGATACACTCGAAGCACCCGCAGCAGGTCATCGGGTGTTCCATAATACTGTAGAGCGAGCATCTCCCTACCTCGCCGTGGGAAGCTTTCCTCACAAATTTATTTACGCCATCAAATTCCCCGGTTTCCTTATCGAGGACGGAACCCTTCTCGACCGGCTGGTTGGCACCCGACGGTGATATTTCATATGCTATCTTGCCGTCGAGCCACGAGATCGCCCCGCATAATGCAGGTCGTTCTGGTGTAATTATGCAAACGTGGTTTGGTGCGAACGTCTGGCAGAGCGTGCAGGAATAGAACGTCGCGACATCATTATCCTTCATCCCCCGTATCCGGCTGTCACGCTCCTCGTAAACAGCCAGAGCCTCTTTTCGTGCTTCCAGCACTGCTTTTTCGTCCGTGATCATGGTGACCTGGACGGCGTCCAGCAGGTCAGGAAAATCAATCCTGAATTTGGCGGCGATCAGTTTTCCGATATGTTCGATTTTTACCCCTGATTTTACTGCATCCTTTGAAATTCTCACCCATATCAGATCCCTCTGGGCCACATGCCAGGAGCCCTCACCGTAGTTCACAAAATTATGGATTCTCCGTTCGAGAACAGGTTCGTAGTCTTTTCTCATTGATTTACCGGTAACATCAACGATAATTCCCAGGGGAACCGCTGATCCTTCTTTCACCGAACCGATCTCGGGTCCGATCACACGGACTAATCCGTCGGTCACTTCCCCGGCAGGCCGTGCCCTGAGAAGTTCGAATGCGGGAGACCGTCCGCCTCCGAATTCTACGTACATCTCCTCTTTTCTGATACTTTTACCTTCAAACGCCGGTGAACAGGACATAGGTATCGGGATCGCGGTGACGGTCACCTTGATACCTTTCCTGTCCATTCCCTCCTTTACCGCGTTCTGGGGGTCTGAACTGATCCATTCTCCTCCCTCGTACCCTTCAAGTGCAATGATGGGTATACCGAGGACCCTGAATGTATCGACCATTGCAATGCTTTCGTCATCGAGGCCCGGGAAAACGATGGCGATGGCTTTTGCCCGCTGGGTTGCATATGCGATAAGCCTTCCCGGGTCACCAGGGACAACACCCCCGAACATCAGAGCGACCCTGGCAATGATATCAACAAAATGAATCCCATGGAGCGGTGTGGACCCCAGCGGTACCAGGCGATATTCAAGTCCCAGCTTCACAGGCGCACGGAGAAGTGACGATACGACGTCTCCTGCGAGGAAGGTCAGCATATATTTTTCCTGCAGTTCACGGCATATCCTGGCTGCCGCGTCAGGGTTTTTTGGTGTCCCGACAACAAATGCGAGGCCGAGAATGCTTCCGTCTACCAATGAATAACCAAGTTTCCGGAGGACGTCGTCCCCGATAAACCCGGTATAAGGGGGAGGTTCTTTCCCTGACGCTTTTTGGCGGGAGGCAATAATACCCTCGGCTGCCACGAGCGGATTTTTTCCGGTAAGAGTGAAGGCTTCCCGCGCTTCCTCTGCGTCGTGCACCGGACGACCGGTGAGAGCGAATGAAATGGGAAGGTGATAAGCGGTCTCCTCGTACTCGAATGCCCCCCCAAGGGCCGACATAGTTTTTTCAAGACTTGTATTGCCCTTCTCAACTGCAGTCTTTATATCGGTCATCGCCAGATCCCTTCTGTTTACATGTATCCTACCCTATATGGTAAATGATTTCTGATATGCCCATTTGCTACGAAACCCCATGTTCCGATACTGGAACAGAAAAGGGATGGTATTTCCCCTGGCTGCCCTGGCGGTACAGGACTTTTTAGTTTTTCTTTTTTTGGGATTGTGCGATGAGGGAACGGCCCCTGGCTTCGTGGTTAATGATTATATACTCCTCTCCACAATCCTATGTCAGAAAATCCCCGATATGAGGACGATAATGAAACCTGAACATGTAGATGGAAGGGATGCCGGAAGGGTGCTGCTGTTTGCCCTGTCGACCTGCGGCTGGTGCCAGAGGACTAAAAACCTGTTGAAAGAACTCGGCATTGCCTTTGATTATATTTATGTCGATCTTCTGCCGGCGGATGAGATGAGAAACACCCTTATGACCGTCGAAAAATACAATCCGGCCGGATCCTTTCCCACTATCGTTATCAATGACAGCAAAATTATTGTCGGATTCAGGGAAGAAGAGATCAGAGCGGCGTTACGATGACAAATATTGCGGAAATCAGCGATGATGAGGTGGACGGCAGGTTTCATCTGCTTGACAGGGAGGCCCGTGAGGGTGGTTATTATCTCAATACCGATATTGCTTTTACAAAAGGACTCGTAAGAGGGTTACTTTTTAATGAAAAAAGGTTTGGGTACCCCTCCTGTCCCTGTCGGCTGGCACTGGGGAACCGGCAGCAGGACCTGGATATCATATGTCCGTGTGATTATCGTGACCCTGACCTGAATGATTATGGCGCATGTTATTGTGCTTTGTACGTGTCGGATGCCATAGCCAGGCAGGGGAAGGTATTGCAACCGGTTCCCGAGCGGAGACCTCCGTTGAGTGTCCGGGAACAACAGAAGAATAATGTTCCGCCTTCCGTGCTCGGTATCCTTAATTATCCGGTCTGGCGATGCCGGGTGTGCGGGTATCTCTGTGCACGGGATGAACCCCCGCTTGTCTGTCCGGTCTGCAAGGCAAAAAAAGACCGCTTTGAAAAGTTTTTGGAGAGAGGTAAAGTCAACCCCTACCTATAGTTAATGCAATTATTTTGATTTCAGACAGATCTAAGTGGAGAGGCTTTTATTTCTCGTTACTTTCGTTTTTAGAAGCGCGTCTATTCAAAAAGTTCGCGGTTAAATCTTAAAATCACGTGTAATTGGATTCGGTTCTATCCCGAGCGGGGTTGCCACAGCTGCGGGGCAGAGCCCCGGGAGCGCCATTGAATATCAATAGAGTACAAAAGGTATCAGGGGTCGATGTTATACATTCACCTCATAATTTTGTTCTCCTGATTCCTGGCCATCTCAGATGGGTGAGTGACCGATCCCGGTGGGAACCTACTTCAGAAGTCATAATATCTGCGCAGGCTCTAATATGCTCCGGTCAGAATGTATACTATGCCTGATATCATAACCGTCGAGGTCATCGGGTTACGTGATTCTCTATGTTCCCCATTCCCCTGCGATACCGAGAGGACATGCGGACTTACTGACTGTTACCCTGCCGGCACGTTGTGTTGCGCCTTCGATGCCCTTAAAAACCGGATTAATCAGCTATATGGTCCCCAGATCTCGCTTATCCTGACCCTGATCGACGAGCAGGTCCCCGACCATGTGGAAAAAGTGATCGAAGAATGCTTTCCGCCATTACCGATTATTCTTGTAAATGGAACCCTGACTCCAATAGGGAGGATCTCGTTTCCCCTGATAAAAAAAGAGATTGATCGTTGTATGGGGATCAGGTGACCCGTGAGAGGGTCCCGGTTGACAGGTCATAATAAAGACCGTGTACATTGATTTTCCCCTCTTTCAGCGTTGTTTTAACAATCGGATAGGTCTTCAGATGCTCTATCTGGAGACGGACGTTTTCCTGTTCGATCTTCCGCGAACGTTCCTTTTTGTCACCTGGTTCTGCAGGACTGCCCGTACCGGCATCGATCCTCTCTTTGGCAGGCATCGCGTTATTGAGCCAGAGCGGGATGTAATTGTCGTTTGTTTCCTTGTCAAGGGCTTTAATCGCCCCGCAGTCAGAATGCCCGCAAATCACAATATCGGTTATCGCAAGATGATTGATAGCATATTCAAGGACGGTTGCAAAATTCCAGTCATGGAGAGGGACGACATTCCCTATGTTTCTCTGAATAAACAGTATACCCGGCCGGGCAGCGGTGAGACGCTCAGGGTTAACCCGGGAATCTGAGCATCCCAACCATAAAATCTTGGGATTCTGACCTTTTGCAAGGTTTTGATAGCAGTCGATATGACTACTGAATTCTGTTTCTCTGAATTTTTTGTTGCCTTCTAACAGATTATCGATCATGGGTATGGCTCCGGTACGGACCGGTCAATGGCCGGGCGCAGCATCAATCAACCTCATACCAGTATGTTTTTAAACATTGCTTTTTCTCCATGTCATTCTGGTTGTCAGTCAGTCTGCCGTTCACCGGGCCTCGATTGGGGAATTCAGGATGGGATGACCAATTTTTTCAGGTTATCCCTGCATCCGAAATTTTTCCTTTCACGAAGCGCAGCACGAAATGTAATACGCTCTGGAACAACCATAGTGTGTATAGCCGTCCGGAAGAGGACTAGTGGATTCCTGGTTCAATGAATAGCGCGATAACGCATATACAGGGCGTGTTCCGGTGAAGATATTGGAAAATACCCATATTGATAAGCGCTTTATCGAGATCGATATCGCACGCGGGATTGCCGTCGTCATGATGATAGTGTATCACCTGTTATTCGACCTGTGGTTTTTTTCATTATACTCAATCCCTGTCACCACGGGGTTCTGGAAATACTTTGCAGGGGCAACTGCTTCCCTGTTCCTCCTGCTGGTCGGTATTTCGGTCACGATCAGCGCTGCGCACGCTGAAAACATCCTAAGCAGGCGGGATTTTTATTTAAAATTTATCAGGCGCGGTATCGCGATCCTCTTGATCGCCGCAGGAATCACGCTGGCAACCTGGTGGTACCTCGGCGGTGAAGGTTTTGTTATATTCGGGATCCTTGACCTGATTGGTGTTTCCATAATTCTTGCCCCCCTCTTTTTTCACCGGGGGAAAAAGACGTTGGTTGCATCGGCAATTGTTATTATCGTCGGGCTCCTCCTCGTGCAGGTACGAGGTCCGGCTTACCTGATCCCGATTGGAATATTCCCTGAATCTTTTTATAGCGTGGATTATACGCCTGTCTTTCCGTGGTTCGGGCTTGTCCTGGCCGGTATCTTTTTGGGGGAGACCTTGTATCCCGGAGGCAGGAGGGTTTTTTCCGTCCCGGACTTCCCGGGGAAAGGCAGGTTATTTTCCCTTCCGGCAACCATTCTCAGTTTCCTCGGAAGACATTCATTAATTATCTATATTGTTCATCAACCGGTGATCATCCTTTTTTTGCATCCGCCATTCTGAAAAAACAGGCCAAAAACCGGTCGGGGCTCCCGAGCTGATCATGAAGGAAAATAACTTCTTCTCAAATAGTCATGAACGGGGCCGGGATTCCCCTCTACGAATAAGCAAAAGAGGTTACTAAGCTGAATTTACCGGTCCCTGGTATTTACGAAGCGTGAACTTGATGACTGCCCCTTGGGAAAAATCCCCCGGGATCCGGTCCTCCACCCAGATTCGGCCGTCATATCGTTCGATAAGGGTTTTTGCGATATAGAGGCCAAGTCCCTTACCGCTTCCCCCTGAGGAACCTACCTGGAACCTGTTGAATATTACTGGTTTTAATTCATCGGGAATGCCCGGTCCGGTATCCACTATCGATACTTCAATGAATCCGTCAGGTAACTCATGTACCTGGATTGTGATGTGAGTATCGGGGCCGCCAAATTTAACGCTGTTTCCGATGAGATTGGTGATAGTTTCAGCCAACAGTCCGTCCGCAAGGACAACTACGTCACTCCCTTCGTAATCAATTCTCGACGCAGGAAAATGCCGGATTTCCTGTGATACGATAGTATTGAGGTTCACCGGTTTAATCTCTGTTTTTCTCTCCTGGAGATGCCGGATCGTTTCAAGGTTCCTTATTATCTCACGGCTTTTTAAAACCCCCTCGATCATCTTCTGTGCCATCTCCCGGGGGCGTCCCGAAGTCATCTCAAGAAGGAGGTCTCCATATCCAAGGGCTGCAAGATTTGCATTATTGATATCATGTACCAGGATATCGAGGTATAGATTGGCTTTCCTGTTTGCATCGACGAGACTTTCGGAAAGCCTTAGTTTGCTTATCGTACAACCTATTTCTTTTCCTATTGCCTCCAGAACTGCCTTGTCATCAGGATCAAACGGACTGTCGTTCTTTCGTACAAGAAACAGGACTCCTATGATATCATCTACACACATGATGGGAATTGCAGCGCTCATCTTCTGCGGCTCCACCGGAAGTCCCATTTTTTTCATGAATATTCCATATTCGGATCTGCCCGACAAAACGGCATTATTGAACGTGGGAGATGCTGCCATGATATGGTCCTGAAGCACAACCAGGCTTTGTTCTGTACCATGAACAAATCTAGATTCCAGGCGCCGGTGCTCCTGATCGAACAGGTATACCGCCCCGGCATCGATGGGGAACAGGTCCTGGAGCTTCTCAAATGACCGTTTCATGAGGTCGTCGACTCCTGTTGCTGTCGATGTTATGGCAATAATCTGGTTTATCGTCGTCAGCTGGGTATTCCGGCGCCTTATCTCTTTGTCTGCTTTCTTGCGCATCGTTATATCCATAAATGTTATAACGAGCCGGTTACCAGGGAATCGCGCGGCAGAAATCAGCACGGGGAGATCTGAACCGTCACGTGTCAGGAATGAGGATTCGATATCTGAGGAATTGACACCCTTACCAACCTGTATTTTTAGCAGCTCGAAGTTAAGGTCATCCTCCCATATCTTCTTAAGATCGTATCCCTTGAGGTCGGAAGAGAGAAATCCAAGGAGCTCAGCTCCCCGCCTGTTGATCTCATCAATATACCACCGGTCGGCGTCCCCATGAACGAGGATCATGCCTGCCTCAGAATGGTCGAATATTGCATAATATCGCGTTTCCTGTTCTTTTAGATTGCCAGAAAGCGCTGAGACAACAACCCCGACGGCAACAAGGACATAAAAGCTCGCGGTAGCCGTAGCGTACGTAAGAGGTCCAAGGTCTGGAAAATTATTCTCGGAGACAAGGAGTAACTGGAGTATTCCTATCCCGACGGCAAAAAATACGCCCTGTTTCGGATACCAGTATGCCGCAAGGATTATGGGAAGAAAAAACAGGAGCGGGGCAAATATTGCTATACCATGGATCTGCCCGAAAATGTCAATAATAAACGATCCAAGAGTAATGACGACGATGATAAGCAGCCTGGCATTCCTTTGTCCGGACAGTCCGGATAGTGTTGCGGGCATCAAAAACTCCAGAAATCGAGATGAATTGATCTGACAAGAATATGACAGGGGCGTCTTTAAAAATCTATCCTTAAGTAATGGAACCTGAACAGTCTAAAATGGCTAATCAGTCCGAATTCCCAATCTGCCCCGGAAAAATTCACGGGCTGACCGGCTGGTGCCACAGATCACGGACGAAGACATATTGGGTCCTTCTCCTCATTACCGGTTCGTTTTGGTCTGACCTCTACGGATAAGCAGCTGTGCATGATCAAAACATTTTTTTGCTTCTTCATATTTTCCAAGTTCCTTGAGGCAGACTCCACGGTAATTCCATGCATACACCTGGTTTGGGTTCATATTAATCACGATATCGAATGCTTTTATTGCCTCTTCAAAAAGTTTGTAGTCGCCAAGAGCCTTTCCCAGCTTTTCCAGGGCCTCTCCCTTGTTATAATATACCTCTTCGTCATCTGGTGTGAGCGTAATAACCTTGTCAAAGCACTGGATTGCTTCCTCATATCGTCCAAGTTCCTTGAGGCAGATGCCACGCCCGTTCCATGCCCCTGCATGATCGGGGTCTGTCTCAATCACGCGATCGAAACAATGGATGGCATCCTGGAACTTACCCTGTTTGTAATAAAGGTCCACCCCTTTTCTGTACCACGCCCCACTCGTTTTGCCAAACATCCGGTCGAATATTCCCGGTGTACCTTTATCCCCGGCTGCCGGTTGTCTTCGAAACGGGATCTCCTCCTGGATGTCGGTCTTCACACTCTTTGCCCTGCGAAATTCTGTAATATCCCGTATGGATTCGATTGCTCCGATCCGTTCCCCTTTCAGGTTATAGAGGGGCGTGGCCTTGGACCAGAGAACTGCTGGTTTTCCACGGGGCCTTGCCTTCTCCGTTTCAGCGATAAGGACGTCTCCTTCCCGTTTGATGATGGAATAGTAACGTTTTCGTATCTCTTCGTCGGAATCAATGATGAGATCGACGAGAATCGGCCTCCTTACACCATAAAAAGGGATGGCATATTCATAATCGTTTTTACCCATCATGGTCTCTGCTTTTACACCGGACAGATCCTCCATGGCCTTATTCCATGATATTACCCGTCCTTCGTTGTCTATGGCGAACGTTGCATCAGGCAGGAAATTAATAATTTCAACGAGGAGTTTTTCCGATGCTATCAGGTTCTCCTCCGCATCGCGTCTCTGTACAGCCTGTTCGATCATGTGCGTCAGTTCGGTGAACTGAGTTTTCGGGTCTCCTCCCTTCTGGAGGTAAAAATCAGCCCCGTTATTCAGCGCTTCAATAACAACATGTTCCCTGCCCTTTCCCGTGAAAATCAGGAACGGTGTATCGTTTTTCTCGGCCCTGAGAATCTTCAGGAACATAATCCCGTCCATGAGAGGCATTTCATAATCCGAAACGATCACGTCGAATTTTCTGTTTTTCAGAATTCCGAGTGCTTCCAGTGCGGAACGGCAGGTCTCAACCGCCATGGAGCCGTTCTTCTCCAGGTAGAGCCGGGTTATTTCGAGCAGGGCTGGTTCATCGTCGACAAACAGGACCGATATCATATAATCTTCCAAGAATCCGGTAGGTGAATCCTTTAAATGGATCTGGTTATCAGTGTAGTGTTCTCTCAATAAGAATTAATTAATCTGATCATTTATCCGGTCTATAAAATGCACCCTAATACCATAACAAACCCATGCGATCGCCATCCGGACGTGATGTTTTCAGATTCTGATTCAGCAGTGGTCGATAAAATTGGAACCAAAAGAAGTCGGGCCCTGTTGATTTTCTTGTTTTCATATATATCTTCTCAACTGGGTTTTCATCCCCCCTGTCCTCTCAATCCGAGGATAGCTGATGGAAAAGGTGAGATGGGCGATAATAAATAACGGTATTTTTCCGTCTTTCATTTCTCCCGACGAGTAATATCAAAATGGCGTGGGAGGGACCCTTGATCGTCTGATTATCAGGACTGATATCAATACAAACGCAATGCGGATGAATTGAGAAAAAGTTGGAATTCCTAAATTTTTGGAATGTCAAAACCGGACGATGAAAATATTTTAGGTCGGAAAAATGGTGAAAGAAATAACTGCCTGGAATATGATTGGAAAAAGTCAAAAATAAATTTGAGTACCGCAGGAAACGGGGTGCTATTTCACTCATAACTTTTTTCCTTATATCCTTCCCCTTCAGACGCTCCCGGGGCTCGGCCCCGCCGCTGTGGCGGCCGGTCGGATAGGACTGTCCTGTTTACTCTTTCCCTCTTATCGTCTGATCAACCCTGTCCAAAGGCTATCCTAATGGGGGAGGGGCAGGGAGGGGGTGAAACCCGGGCGAAACCCCCTCCTCTCAAATAGTTTCAATATGATACGAGAGAGGGGCTCCAAAACACAAGCTAAAAATTAGGAAATTCATCCAGTTATTGGCCAAAGATTCAGGGGTAGGAGTGGAACCTTACCCAATATTTTTTGTGAATTAAATTCCGGGGGTTGCTGTCAGGCTCTAACATCTGAAGCTTTTTCAGCGGGATTTTCGGTAATCCTCCGGTTGATGTACCGCTGGATTGCCACTCCCGCAACAGCACAGGCAAGACCTCCTATAATTCCGTAAAAGATATACCGCAGGGCAATCTCCGTTGTGTAGGGAAAATCGGTCACATTCGAGACGCTGAGTACATACGTGCTTGCTCCATAGGCAATCAGGCCAATCGCACTGATAAAAAACGGGAATACAATAACCCTGACCAGTCCCTCACGTTCATAGAATAAATTATCGACGACGATCCCAACCGATGCCACCACGCCGCCGAGTGTGATCCAGAGAACGGACCCGTAGACGAACGTGAGTATATAAAGCAGCGGCCCGAATGAACCGTCAGATGTATAGTGCTCGAGAATGCTCATCAGCCCGAGTACGATACCGATTATGAGGAGGAGAACTCCCGCACTATAGGTGACAAAAGATAATCTCGCCCGTTTTAACGATATCTGGAGCGCATTGATAAAATTCCTGAGCATATCATCCATCCCGAGGCCCCTGTACAGTAAATACAGCCCGATGACTCCCAGAACGATAATTGTTGCGATCTGAGGATATCCGAATATATTGGCCCCCGCATAAAGGAGCAGGGCAAGACCTATGGGAACGAAAAAAAATCTCGAAAACTTTGGGTCGTTGAGGAGTTTCTTTATTATATAATAGGTTCCTTCAAGGTTCGGGATCTGCGAAACGATGACCCGCCTGATGCTCGAAACCGGTATTTTCGACTGGATGATGGGTATAACAAATTCATCTTCAGCACCATCGGCGACAACGACGCAACTTGTTGCGCCGGTTTTGCCGATCACGATCTCCAGATGTTCAGCAATTCTCCGGTCGCCTTCAATCATATGGAGGTGGTTCCCGGATACGACAGCTACTTCGACCTCTTCTCCAGCGGTTTTCAGTTCATCATAGGTTTTGATTGCCTGAAATATTGCATTCACATCCGAATCTTCGGGATCGGCGATGCCCAGGCTCGTCGCAGCATTAAGGCAGGCTTCACGGCCGATCACCGGGCTTTCTATCGAGGCCTTAAACCCGATATCGTCATCACGATCTACAGAGAGGACGAGAGTCCTTCTCTCTATCATCATTATAGAAATTACTGTTAAATCTATTAAATAATTGCCCGTGAAGTCTGAAAAAATAAGTTTATTACGGGAATTATATCAGTTTCGAGCGCTGAAGGAGCAGGATATCATCAGTAGTGAGTTTCTCACCCGAGCGGAACATCTTGAAGAGGTGCTCTGCCTCTTTCCTGACCGCTTTCTGCTCCTTGGTCACTTTGACTTTTTTGGTCTTTTTCCGGAGACCCGAAATGACCTTATCATAGTCACGAAGCTCCTTCTGGCACGTGATGAAATATTTATGCTCGGCGTCAGCCGACTCCTGTGCATCGACAAACTGCTTATGCTGAGCATCTGCCTCTTCGCGTGATTTGTCGGCCTTGCGATAGAAATCAACCATCATATCGTGATGTTTCTGCGCGAGCTCTGCCATTTCAGTCACTTTTGCATGAATGTCGGAAGCTTCTTTACGGTATTCCCGTGCAGAGGTGATCTTGGCCTTGATCTCCTTGTTTTGCTCGAGTTCGGCCTCCTGCTCCCTGACCGAAGACTTCATCTGCTTGATTTTATCGATGAGTTCCCGTTCCTTGTCGGTGCTGATGACTTCAGTCTGCTGCCTGAATTCAAGGTGCTCAATCTGTTTCTGGAGCTCCTTGATACCCCTGTTTTTTATTCCGCCATGCTCTTTTTTGAATGCTTCAATTTCGTCGAATAGCTCATTGGCCTTCTCATTGAGATCATTTCGCCGGTCTTTTAAGGACTGGACCTCATTGTTGTATTTATCCCGTTCATCCTTGTTTTTCTGTGCCTCTTCGACAAATTCCCGGGTCTGGTTATTCAGGGTGTTCCGGTCTTTGGCATACTTGCTTGCCAGAGCATTGAGTTCGTTTCTCCGGTTTTTGTGCTGTTCAGATTCGGCAAGAATCTTTTTTCTCTTTTCAATCAAGTCATTCAACATGCGCTGCTCATCCTCGATGATCGATTCCGTTCATTCCCGTGCTGGAACTACATACTGTGTGAACTGTCCATGAAGGATGAGAAAAATGGGCTGTCTGCCCCATGTGACGAGGAGTCCCACGGAATAGGAAAAACCCCGTCCTGCGCAGGATCAAATAAAAAAGCGGTGCAATAACGGCGCAGAAGGTGCGGCCCTTGTTCATCTGTCGGTTCATGATGTTCAACTCCCGATACTCCAGCCATTTCTCTGTCGAAAGACTATAGAAGGCCGGTCACACAGTTTTCCAGTAAAGGATATTCCGGAAGACTAATCTATTATCTAAAAGACATCCGGATTATTAAGGATTTCGTCAAAGATCCGGATCCTCAGATGAGATCATGGAAAAAAATCCGATATGATGCGAATATTGAAATATCATTTACCGGCTGATAAATAGAAGAAAATACATGGATTGACAAACGGGAGAATCCCTGGCATCTCATTTTTTAGCGTTATATCGTACAAAATTGGAATTGGGAGTGGCCACACGGAACAGTGTTACCCGACCCATTCCAGAAGATTTCCACCGCTTGTCATATCGCGGGATCTCCGGTTTGCCGGAATTTCAACTTTCTTCGGGTTCGCCTTCTTCTGATCGAGCTCCTCCAGGACCGATTTGTAGGTCTGGCGATTTCCGAGGAGAGCTCCCTTCTGGACACCGGTCATGATCGCCAGCACCCTGACTTTTCCTTCCATGTCGTTCCTGACACGGGCACCCCAGATAACATCTGCGTGCGGATCGAGCTCGTAGGTGAGTGAGGTCGCAATTTCTTCGGCGTCCTGCAGTGTCAGGTCGGCTCCTCCGGTGATATGGATAAGGCTGCCCGTGGCGCCACGGTAGTCGATGTCGAGCATCGGGTTCGACAGGCATTCCCGTACTACACTTTCGGATTTGTTCTGCTGCTTACTCTCTCCGACAAGCATCACTGCCACTCCTCCCTTGCTCATGATCGCGCGCACATCGGCATAGTCGATGTTAATCAATGAAGGCTCGGTAATCGTCTCGCTGATCCCTTTTACAGTCTCCCCGATTAACTGGTCCATGACAGAGAATGCCTGACCCAGCGGAAGGTTCGGGACGAAATTCTTGAGTCTGTTGTTGTCAAGTACAATGACAGAATCGGCTGCGGCCGAGAGAGCTTCGAGTCCTTCCTCGGCACGGACCAGCCGGGCTTTTTCGACCTGGAACGGGTAGCTTACCATCCCAACGACAATCGCACCCTGTTCCTTGGCTACCTGGGCAACTACGGGTGCCGAGCCGGTACCGGTACCTCCTCCCATTCCTGCAGTGATAAACACGAGATCGGCTGAGTCAAGAAGCGCCTCAAGTGTCGGCCTTGCCATTTCCGCAGCCCTTTTCCCGACATCAGGATATCCGCCGGCTCCGAGTCCCCTTGTGAGCGATTTTCCAATGAGAACCCTTTTGTCGGCCTGGATCATGTCGAGGTGTTGCTTATCGGTGTTGATTGCAATGGTCTCGGCACCGGCGACTCCCATATGATGCATCCGGTTGACGGTGTTGTTACCTGCCCCACCGCATCCGATGATGACAATTCTTGGTTGGCCAACAAAATCGTCATCCATGGGACCCCCGTTTTTCATTTCTTTTTCAATCTCGGCATTTTTCAATGCTTCGTTAATGATAGTCTGCATTTCTTACCCTCCTAAACCTTGAATGAAACCTGGTCGCTGTCTCTGATGACACGGCTTGCACGTTTCTCAATGAGTTGACGGACCGCATCCCTGACTGCCTCGGATACTGTCGGAAATTCACCTGCATCAACCATCTGTTCAAGCAGGAGAATCTGCTGTTCGGGCAACCGTAGTGTGATTCGTTTCATCAGTAAGTATCCCCCATTTCTGACAATTGACTGACAATTGTCTGACAATCGTCAGACGGATAGATCCTATATGTCTGACTAACCAGATAAAGCAGAATATATCGTTTATCTATATAAATGTTTTCAGGTTCCCGGGGTAACGGCAGACGGCTCCTGTTCGCAACGGTTTTAAGGCCCGGTATTTAATATTACCAGACTAAGAGGGCAGTAAATTTTGTTCCGCGATCTTCCCCCCAGGGCTGAACATGGGGGTCTTGTCAAGCGATGCCGTGAGAAAACCGGAAGGGCAATAATCGATTTCAGCGCGAGTCTTAACCCATTTCCTCCCAGGATCGATCCCGATGGTCCTCATGATCTCTACGATCATTATCCTGACGACACGTATACGGGACTTAAGGAGAGAATCGGGGAATTATTTCATCGTAATCCTGAGGAAATCGCGGTCGGAAACGGATCAATTGAAATAATACGGACTTTTTGTCAGTTGATATTCCGGAATGGAGGGGCTGCGCTGGTTGAACCTCCAACTTTTGGAGAATATCTTCTATCATCAGAACTTGCCGGCGGACGCAGGGTGACCGGTAGTGAATATCCGAAGGTCCACTTTATCTGCAACCCAAACAACCCGACGGGTGAATTAAAGAAAAAGGACGATATCAGAAGGCTCTTAAAAAAATATTCAGGAACCTGCACGTATCTTTTTCTCGATGAGGCATTTATCGAACTTGCAGATCCCTGCCAGAGTCTTTCCGGCGTGCGATCGCGGAACCTTTTGATACTCCGCTCCCTGACAAAATCCTTTTCTGTCCCTGGAATCAGGTTCGGCTATGCGTTCGGTGAACCCGACCTTATTACCGCTCTTGAAACGCTACGTCCTCCATGGAGCGTCAACGCCCTGGCCGAACAATATGCGCTCGGGGCTTTCTCGCACTACGATGAACTTGAGGAATCCAGGAAAAAAATTAAAGTAGAACGGGATTTTCTTTCTGAAGGGCTATCCGATCAGGGTTTGCAGGTCATGCCGTCTTCGGCCAATTTCATTCTGGTCGATACGGGCAGGTCAGCTGCGGTACTGTCCCGCTGCCTCCTCGAAAAAGATATTCTCGTCCGGGATTGTACATCATTCGGACTGCCCAGGTCTATTCGTATTGCTGTAAGGAACCGGGCTGAAAACCGGCTCCTGATCGAGGAGATCGCAGGATGCTTGCACTGATCATGGCCGGGGGAGCTGGCGTGCGGCTGAATCTCGGTGAGAAGCCCCTGGTCTCGATTCTTGGGAGACCCATGATCGACTACGTAATATCGGCATTCGGATGTTGCGGGTATGATGTTGTCGTCGTTGCGTCCTATCAGACGCCCTATACGTATAACTGGGCCCGGGCTCTTGGGTACGACTGTGTCCGGACGTCGGGAAATGACTATATACAGGATCTTCGTGAAGCGGTTGGAATTCTAGGGGAACCGGGCCCCTTCTTCACCTGTGTCTCAGACATACCATGTCTGACTGCGGATCATATCGGGTCTATATATCGTTCGTACCTGGATTCCGGTAAGGAAGCCCTCTCCGTTTGGGTGCCGGCATCGTATGGCCACAGAGATCCCGATCAATGCATCAAAAAAATAGAAGGAATGGATGCATCTCCTGCAGGAATTAACATCCTCCGTGGTGACCTGATTGATCGATCGCAGGAAGAGCTGGCGTTACTGATCCGGGATGCGAGACTGGCTTTTAATGTCAATACCCGTGAAGACCTCGAAACAGTACGGGTTTATCTTTCGGATCCTCCAGTGGACCAGTGCCGCCCCTGAACGGGCCGGAAAGACCGGTTTCATTTCACATCCAGGCATGGTTATTTTCTCTATATTGAAACCTGCCAGGACAAATATGACAGCATTGTGCCAGAAATAAAATAAAATAGCATCAGCGCCCATATTCACCCATGGAAGCGTCGCGGGAGATAGAGCTTGAGGGGCATATTATCGACTCAGGCATAATGACCAAGATCTTTGATAAGATCATGGATATGGGCGGCAATTTCGAAATCCTTATTTTTAATGTGGGTAAGAAAAAGACCGACCCGAGCTATGCACGTCTGCGGGTGAATGCTTCCAGTGACGAAACCCTTGATTCAATTATATCCGAACTTCACCGATATGGTGCCCGGCTTGTCAAAACAGAAGAGATACGATTAGTTGCGGCAGAAGCTGACTGCGTCGTTCCCAAGGGTTTTTATTCCACGACAAATCATCCAACCTCGGTCAAGTACATGGATACATGGATTCCCGTGCAGGGAATCGAGATGGACTGCACAATCGTGATCGATACCGGGAAGAACATCGCGTTGTGCACGCCTCTCAACAAGCTGAAGAAAGGGGACAAGGTGGTTGTCGGGGAGCAGGGAGTGCGGATCATTCCTCCCGAACGGCCCCGTGAGCAGAGCAACTTCGAATTTATGCATGGCACGGTATCATCCGAGCGGCCCAGTGAAACGCTTATCGCCAGGGTAGCGGCAGAGATCCTGGAAGTCCATAAAAAAGGAGGGAAAATAGCCCTTGTCGGAGGGCCTGCAATCATTCATACCGGCGCAGACCGGGCACTTGCAGGGATCATCAGGAAAGGATATATTAACGTCCTTTTTGCGGGTAATGCCCTTGCCACCCACGATATCGAGTTCAATCTGTACGGCACGTCACTTGGAATGGACATTTCAACCGGAAAACCGGTCACCGGGGGGCATAAAAATCATATCTACGCGATCAGCGAAATTATGCGGGCAGGATCCATTAAAAATGCTGTTGATCAGGGAATTATCAGGAGCGGAGTCATGTACGAGTGCGTGAAAAATAATGTTCCCTATGTTCTTGCCGGTTCAATCCGTGATGACGGTCCCCTCCCCGGCGTGATCACCGATGTGATGCAGGCACAGGATAAGATGCGGGAATATACAACGCACTGCAGCATGGTGCTCATGGTCGCAACCCTCCTCCATTCGATAGCCGTTGGAAACTGCCTGCCATCCTATGTCAAAACGGTCTGTGTCGATATCAACCCTTCATCGGTAACAAAACTGATGGACCGGGGTACCATGCAGGCGATCGGGGTTGTCAGCGATGCCGGGACATTCCTTCCATTACTTGCAAAACAACTCGACATCCAGTCCGGGTCTCCCGGTGGATGTTTGGAATAATGTAGTCGGGATCTGTCTGGAATCCCAGTTTTTTCTGTATCCTGGCTGATAATTCCTGTTCCCCGGAAATACGGAGCCAGGTTATAGGATATTCCGGATCAACGGGTGAGTGGCATGCACCAGGACATTTCCGTCTCAAGGATAAACTCCCACTCAGCTCTGCATTCACACCCGGTTTCGATGAGAGATTTAAGGTGTTCACGCTCCCCGGTAAGCGTATAGTTCCGGATCGCAGCGATTATCCCATGATCGCATTCTCCGCAATTATGGGGTCCTCTCTGGTGCCCCCCCCCAACCGGGTCGCACAGGAGATCCCGGGGAACTGAGACAAGAATATCAGCAACGCTCCAGAGGTACGGAGGCCTGTATGCGCCCTGTTTCCAGAACCACTCCATATCGGTCCTTCTCTGGACATTGCACGGGTTCATGGATATCATATCGGCATGCCGGTCGAGATCGGCGATCGAGTGTTTCATATCCTGAATCGACTCCTTTTCGGTCAGGAACAGCGGTTTCATGAGAAGATAGGCCTTGACCCCGGCCCCTGCCTTCCGTGCGACCGATGCAGCGTCCTGGAATTCCCCGAACGAAAATCCCTTCGAGATTGATTTTTCCCGGATAGTATCATCCGATGTTTCAACTCCAATGGCGGTGTAAAGCGGGATATGAAATCTGCCTGTATCGATCATCGAAATAAATTCGCCGAGACGTTCGGCATTGATATATTCGGGCCGGGTCTCAGCCACTACGAGTTTTCCCCGGAAAAGGCTTGCAGCCTCATGCAGTACTTCCGGCGGAACCTCGTCAGGGTCAAAAAAACTCCCCGATGAATAGAGCTTGACCATTTCGATTTCAGGCAATGAAAAATTGGCGGCTACATACCTGAGCTGCCTGATAATACTATCTGCAAGGAGCTCTGGGGAACCTGGACTGAATCGCTCATGCCGATAGCTGCACATCAGGCAACGGTTCCATGAGCAGCCTGCTGTCCGGAGAATTATTGTCAGCGATTTAAGCTGCCGGTTTTCATATCTGTCGGTTCCTGGAAAGCATGCGAGAGGCTTATCTTCGTGATAGGCAACCATTAACAGTATAGTAGTTGAAGCTTATCTGATGAAAAAGATCCTCATCATCGCAATTTTATTAATCAGTCTGGCGGGACCGGTCGCTGCCTATGAGATCTCAATTTTCGCTCCCGCATCCCTGAATACCGGGGAACCTATAACAGTGAACGGTACAACAAATCTCCCGCCGGGTACATCGTTTGATATAACCCTTTCGCATTCTGATTATGTCACTGAAGTAAAAGATACGCGATCGGTTGTCATCCAGCAGGAACAAAATTTTTCGGTTGTATTTCCGACGGTTGGATACGTGAAGGGAACCTATAAAATCGAAGTCCTCCCTATCAGCCAGGTCAGGTACCTTGGAAATTCAGTAACACTGAGAGTGATCGAGCTGAAAGATCGCTCGGATGAAGTGACCTTATCGTCGCCTTTAACGCAATACCCAAACGGGAATCTGATCGTAACCGGCGTTGATAAACATGTCAGCAACAGAGGAATAGAGCTTCAGATCACAGGCCCTGATGGTGCTGTTATATTCGGACCTGCCTATATCACGACAACCGCTTCAGGTGCTTTTTCCAAAGAGACCCCGATTAACGCGACAGGCAATTACACAGTAAGGATGGCCGACCAGGAAGGGTATTTAGGTACGTATATAATCAGGGTTCTCCCCCGGGCATCGGGAGAGGTCCCGGATGTGACCCAGTACGTACCGGTATCAATCCCACAGGCAACGGCATCGTCCCTCTCGTCGGCAAGTTCGTTTGCATCGCGAGACCAGCCGGCATATTTCACCGTGTCTGCAAAACCTGGGCCGGTCCGGGTTTATACATCTTCTGGTACAGACTGGGTAATCGAATACATGGACGACTCGGGTAAACGGGTAAAAATGAATAATAAGGGACATGACTTCCCTGAGGAAGTGACCGTGCAGGGAAATAGTAATGACAGGTATTTCATGGTCTATCCCAACAAATACTCGGATTCGGGAACTGTCACGCTCTACGCAGAGAATGCAAATGACGTAAAAGCTGATTCCGTGGCTCCTGCAGGTTTTGCGTCGGCAGGGGTTGCTGTCCCCGATACAACAAAGAAAACACCTCTTTCCCCGTGGGCAGTCGTATCCGCAATAGCCGGTGGCCTGCTTGCGTATCGGAGGAGATCATAATCGGCATGGCCGGATATCTATAATTTCAGACGATTCTGCGATAGTAAAAACAGGCCGGTCCTGGAAAACCGGATACCTTTTTTATATGATCTCCCCAATAGTATAGAGCGGGCCGAGGTAGTCTAGTCCGGAAAGGCGGTGGTCTTGAAAACCACTGGTGCTTGCACCTCAAGAGTTCAAATCTCTTCCTCGGCGTCAGAAAGGAGGTTCTCAATCCTTTTCTTAATTTTGTATATTTTCATGGATATTTCAATACGAGCACAGAGACTTTTTCTCGTACAATTCTTTGACAAGTATTAGCTGTAAAGATTTACAATATTGTAAGTGCTTACAAATTTTTTGGGTAAGCGGTTTCGATCAAAGATGTACTAAGGTGAAATGAAGATGCAGTTAAGAACAGAAGCCGCCATAGCCGAGAAAGAAATGGCGACTAAACGAATACCGGTATCTCCATCGACCTGGTCAGCGCTACATGATGAGCGCCAGGCAGGAGAGTCATATGACGCCATGTTGCAGAGGCTTATGACCGAGGCAGGACGTTTCCGACTCATACAAGATACCGATAAAATTGAAAATAGCGGCGACTTCATCGACCTTGATGATCTTGACCGCTAAAGGAAAGGTCATATATTGGAGATAAAAGTACATAGCCGTGTAAAGGAATATTACCGTTCTCTGCCAGACAAGAGTCGAAGAATAGCAAGAGAGTATATGGACAGACTCTACCAATATCCCCATGTCAATGCAGACATCGAGTGCATCAGGAAGTACCCCGGATCTCAGCTCTGGCGTATGCATATTGCCAGATCTTTCACGATGTTCTACACCGTGATCCCCGCAATCGAAGAGATTCATATTGATGACCTGATGACCGTTGAACAAGCGTACAAAAAGTATCGTCAGTAGACTACCTTGTACACGAGGCCGATTGGGTCTGTCAAAAAGTACCGACATGATCGGAAGAATATTTTTTTAACCTATCGTCGTTAAGGAAGTCTGCGACGATTTATACCGGATATCCCATTGGCTTCCGGAACCCTGATATATCAGTCTCCCATGATATGTTAACCCAAAGTATTCCGTTCCGGTTGCTCATTGTTTAAGCGATCACGAACAAATGATATTTTAATCGTTGATAATCCTTCCATCTGCCGCGATGCTGACTTTCTTATAATATGGTGGATACCTGATAGTCCCGTTTTCCCGTGAGGGATCTTTTATGGTAACCGTATCCCCGTTTCGTTCGGCGACCGTGAAATACGAATGGTACCTGACTCTGCGGACTTCCGGAAGAGTTTCGATCTTCCTCAGTTCATCGGTTGTAATTCCGGTATTTTCCGGATAATATTTTACCTCACCGACAGTACCGCCATTCAGGGAAAATAATCCAGTCGACCATGAACCACCTTCTTTACGGATGACCATCCAGCGCAATGGGTTGAATGTGGGGTATGTGTCACCGGATACGCGGACGAATGCAATAATCCGGATCATGCTGCGGATGCAGAGGAAGACGAGGAATATGATCCCGTATACTGGGAGGTAGGTTAGAGGGATTATCCCAGCGACGAGAAGAACAATAAATATCCAGCTGACAATAATCATGAAGAAACTCGGACCCGCAAATATGCCTGCGGTATATTTCTTTTCTGAAAGGGGCCAGAACAAGGGGATGCCTGGAGTTGCGAGATAATCCAGTGCTATGTGCAACCAGGCACCGCATACCGTACATACCAATGCAAGAATCCCGAAGGTGAAAATGGCTGGATAATGCATAGTACCAGTAACGATAATTGAAAGCAGGAAGAAGACGATATAGGCGCAAACTGCCATTATCGTCGATCCCAGAATACTATGCGCAGCTCCTCCATGAATGTACAGGTACAATGATGGCCGGTTTCTTGAGATGAATGTGAAAAGAATATCTGCGTCAAGGATCACGGCGCCGAGAATACCGAACAATACAAATTCCTGACTACCCACCGCCGTTAGGAGTGTTGCAACAAGCAACGCATGGGTAATACTGTCCACGAATCATATGTTAACGGCGATCCTATTAATGATGGACTATCCCAAAGAGGGGATGGAGATCACCAGGACAGGCATATGGACCTTTGATTCCTCGACATAGAGATTACATGATGTGAACCCGGACAGAAATATCAGGACTCCATGATACCCCATCATTATTCTTTTATCCCTGAAAGGCCGATAGTACATGGATAAGGAGCGTTCCCGTGTGTATTGCCATCCCTGCTGAAGTAATCGGGATCAAGGAAGGAAATATCGGTATAGTGGACTATGGTGACTTAAAACAGGAAGTCCGGCTGGATCTCGTCGATGTATCGATCGGTGAATTTGTTCTTGTCCATGTGGGGTTTGCGATCCAGAAACTTTCCCGGGAGGAAGCTCTCGAAACCAGGGAATTATTCAGGGAAGTGTATTCTGCGATGGAGCAGAACCCCCCCGTCACGCTATAACCGATACAGGATTTCATCCCGGATCCGAATACGAAAGTCAGGTATTTTCAAAAAGATTTCAATTCCTGATTTTTAAGTCGATAACATTATGATGATGTAATGATAATGAAATTTTTGAGGAAATGTAGATGCTTGAATCCCACATGCCTAAAATTATCGGTTTAATCTGTATGCTGGTCATCCTTTCAGCAGGTGCTGCATACGCCGACAATGCCACGTATAAGGACTCCAATGGTAAGTTGTTATCATCCGAATTCGCGATTACTGCTCTTTCGTCTTACAAAGACTCGAATAATAAGCTACTCGCAAATGAGTTTATAGTCACACCATTATCATCTTACAAAGATTCGAGCAACAAATTTCTGGCGAATGATTTCGTTATCACGCCGTTATCATCTTACAAAGATTCGAGTAACAAATTTCTGGCGAACGATTTCGTTATCACGCCATTATCATCCTACAAAGACTCGAGCAACAAATTTCTGGCGAATGATTTCGTAACAACTCCTTTCTCGTCGTACAAGAGTTCCAGCAATAAATTCCTCTCAAGTGAATTTGCCTTACCGTTTACCGTTTGATAATGGATAATAACAAACAATTTTTGGGATAAATCCGGCCGGGAAGCTAGCAGGTTTCATCGATCTGAAGCTCACCAGCGGTACATCCCCTTGACCGTGTTATTCCGATAGTTTTTCTCTTCTGATGCCTGAGTATAAAGTGGTTTCGTCAGATGACTGAATTTGAAGATACTAGCTGGGTGAATGACGAGTTTACCCGGCATTATCTGCTTATCGCAGATGCCCAGATACCCCAGCGATCCCGGCTGAAAAAAATAATCCGTTCTTTTTACCGGTTCCATGTTTCAAAGAACAAGGCCCCCGTCGTCCTCGATCTCGGGTCAGGAGACGGTGTAATTACCGGGGCTCTTCTCGAAGAAGATCCGGGAATCAGGCCGGTCTTCGTTGATGCCTCCGAAGAGATGATAAACCGTGCCAGGCAGAGATTTTCCGGGTGCCAGGCCTGCAGGTTTATCAACAGAAGTTTTAACGAGTTACTTGAAAATGGCGGAGATATTCCGGAATGTGATTTTATCATATCATCGCTCGCCATTCATCATATCGGTGCGATAGAAAAAGGGCAGTTGTTCAGGTTTATTTACGAAAAACTGAAACCCGGTTGCTGGTTTCTCCTGTTTGACAGCGTCCTGCCTCCAGCTTCCCTGGAAGACTGGTACATCACACTCTGGCTGGAATGGATCCGGGACCAGAAGGCAAAGAAAGGCATTGAGGTGGATATGGAGAGCTTCGTCTATTCTCATCACCAGGCCCCGGACCATCATAAAAATCTTGACAGCCTCGGGCAACACCTTTCCTTACTTGAGGAAGCAGGGTTTTCCAATGTGGATATTATTTATAAATATGGAGTTTTTTCCCTTCTCTGTGGAGAAAAAAGTGAATAATGGTGAGTATCGGAAAATATCAAACCAGATAAGAGATCCACCTTCTTTTAACAATAACCATAACCGGTACAAGTCGTATTATCTTCCAGACCCGAAAATGGTAATGGGATACACAACACGTAACGAGAACCATGAGGAAAAAAAGGGGAGAGGGGTTAGTATTGAAACAGGCGGCGGACATGGAACAGAGTACCGGAACAGGGACAAATGGAAGAACAGGAAAAGGTATGAAATAAAGACGAGAACAGGAGCGTGGCCGGGCCCGGGGAAGAGGCTGGAGAACAGGTAGACAATAAAGACGTGAATTTGACCCTGAATTGACGTGGTCCCTCTTATTCCGGACAGGAAAACCTGCAGCGATGTTTACCTGATCACAGCGCCTCTGGTATTAGTAAAATACCTCTGTCGCCAATACATGGTATGCACAACAAGGTTCCGCTGCCTGAACTGGAAGGGAGGATGGACCGGTTTCTTTCTCTCATGGATCGTCAGAATCCGGACTGGAAGATATCGGCGATCTTCGGAAGGATCAATCTCTATTATTTTACCGGCACAATGCCGGACGGGATGCTCCTGATCCCCAGAGATGAAGATCCTGTCCTGTGGGTCAGGAGGAGCCATGAACGGGCGATGAATGAATCATCTTTTCCCGACATAAGACCAATGTCGGGGTTCCGTGATGCTGCAAAGGGTTCCCCAAAGGTGCCCGAGACGATATATATGGAAACAGAAGTTGTACCGCTGGCGTTATGCACCAGGTTCAGGAAATATTTTCCCTTCCGGCATGTTATCTCACTCGATTCACCGGTAATGCAGGTGCGGGCGATAAAAAGTGATTATGAATTATCGTTTCTGAAAAAGGCAGGGGAAATCCACCGGTACGTGCTTGAGGATTGCATACCTGAAATGCTCCGGGAAGGCATGAATGAAGCAGAATTCGGGTCAGAAGTTTTTAACAGGATGGTAAAGGAAGGGCACCAGGGAATTGTCAGGTTCGGCATGTTCGGGACAGAGATACTCGTGGGTCAGCTCGGATTCGGCGAGAGCTCAATTTATCCCACATCATTCGACGGGCCGGGCGGATGTTACGGGATAGGAGCCGCGGTCCCCGTACTCGGGAGCCGGGAACGGATATTGAAAAAGGGTGACCTCGTGTTTATTGACAATGCCTGCGGTGTGGAAGGGTATCAGACCGACAAGACGATGACCTATGCGTTTGGAGAACCAATGCCCGATGAGATAATCGAAATACAGCAGAAGTGCGTTGACATAGAAAAAACAATGGCCGGGTCTCTGAAACCCGGGGTAAGTCCATCTGACATATTCGACCTGGTTATGAATGACCTCGATCTCCGGTTTCTTGAAAATTTTATGGGATTCGGTACCAGGAAGGCAAACTTCCTTGGTCATGGTGTCGGCCTGCAGGTAGATGAAATCCCTGTTATTGCACGCGGATTTGCCGAACCCCTCAGGGAGAACATGGTGCTCGCACTCGAGCCAAAAAAGGGAATTTCGGGAGTTGGCATGGTCGGATCTGAAAATACCTATATTGTTACCCCGGGGGGAGGAAGGTCTTTAACAGGAAATAACCCGGGACTTATTCCGGTATATTAACTATTATTTTCGATATCAGGCAAATGAACAAAATTCAGACAGGTGAATGCTTACGGTAAAGCATTTTTTTAATCCCTGGACCTCTTTTTCAACCCGACATTTTCGCACCTGTCAAAGTACGGTTCCGTTGAATTCCTGCGTCCGCCCTTTTTGTTCACATCTAAATGAGGGATTTCACCCCAAATATCCTCTCTTTTTCCATTATTTGAGAATTTCAAATTAAACTATAGAAAATCTTTTATAGCGAGTGGGATTATTTCACAATCAGGATGGTGACATGACCGTTCCGAAGATCCTGATAATCGAAGATGACCGGATAATTGCAAATCTGACCGAACTAAGACTGAATAAAATCGGTTACGATGTAATGGGAAAGATAGAAAATCCAAATCTGGTTATCGATTATCTTTCACAAAACACCCCTGACCTGATCCTGATGGATATCAAACTAAGCGATGAGATCGACGGTATTGCCCTGGCCGGGATGATCAGAAAAATATCAAAAATTCCGATCGTATTTCTGACTGCTCTTGCAGATGATGAGACGATCCGGAAGATCAAGAAGATCAGCCGGCATGGGTATATCCGCAAGCCGTTCAACGACGATGACCTCAGGGCAGGAATTGCGCTTGCTATGCCAAAGAAATAAGAAGAATAATTTCTTTTTGGAATCCTGAAAGTTCGTTGGCCCTGGAAATTCCCGGTTTCTTAACAATATCTATCCGGTTGGAAAATTATACAAATAAATGGAGAAAGACCAGGTACAGAATTGTGCCCCAGGCAAAATCCACCCTTCACATATTCGGCCCTGGAATTGCGTCATTTACCAGTCTTTCGCCGTTTTGACGGGTAAATTACCTGCATTCCGGCATCTGTCCCTGCCTTCATTTGTCCGGCCCTCCGGTGTACTGTTTTTATCGTATGCGGTCCTTTCGCCGTTTTGGATAGCACACTCACTATGCCAGAGCATCATAGCCGGGAGAGACATGTTCGGCCCCGCGATTGGCGTCTTTGTCGCAAACTGATTTTACCGGTTGGATCGGTTTGTTCGCCATGTTACGGGAATGTGGTGCAAGGTGCACTTTACTCCTGAGGCATTGTGCTTATAGTCATGTGAAGTGATATAATTTTCGATTTGATTCCACTTATAAGCGTTTATCTTCGACATTTTTATAAAATGATCAATAATCATCTGCTAAATAATAAATCGAGATCGATAATGTCACCGATCCGGATTCTGAAAGGTTAACTGTGGTGTCAAGTGACATCATGTTCCCTTTCCGATCCTTTGCACTATGTTTCTTGATTTTTATCTACCATTATTCCAAGAGAAATGCGGGGAAGTGCATGAACCGAGTACACATCAAGGCCGGGGAAAAGGGCAGATAACAGCTCACCACGGTCCGGTGATGGTGTCCTGGTGTCTTAGCTTCCGGTCTGACCCGGACAATTACAGTCTCCCGAATACAGCATTCCCTAAAAGACCCCATGAACATTACAGAGCTTTATCGGCAATACCTGCTAAACAGCAACTATAAGAAGGGAATTTAACAATGTTCAGGCCCGATTTCATCCATACCGATGAGGACTGGGTAATCTGGCTGCTTGGCAGCGAGTTCCACGGACATGCCAGCCCCCAGCAGATCCTCGAACGGACCCACCTCGACGGGGGGCAGGTGGAAGAGGTAGTACGTAACCTCGAACGCATCAAGGCAGTGCGGGTCGTACGAATACCGGGACGTTTTCCACCGGAAAATATCGCAACGGTTGGATTACAGAAGACCGGTTTCTCGGTGTTCGAGGGTCTGAAACAGGCAAACGATATTCATGACCTATGATGTTTCCCTCATATCGACGGAAGAAAACTGAGACTGCGATGGACCTTTTTACCGGAAACCACTATTTCAACCCGCACCTGCTCGTCAATAACCCCTTTAAAATAACGTTGAGGAACAGGTATTCCGGAGATTTGTTGGGTCGAACGCAGTGTTATTCCGTTAATACAACAAACACCTGAAGAAACCCAGACGTTGATACGTTCACTGATAGCGAATGATGGGAAGTGGTAACGCTTTCTCAAGTGTGGCAATCATGGGCAGCCCGAGAACAAAGGGGATAACTATAATTGGATTTATCACCGGTGATAAAAGTGAATAACGAGAATAGAAAGTCTTACATCCTTTTAATTGGGGCGGTTCTGGCCGCTTCTGTCATAATCATCGTTGCAGTTATCGGGGTTAGTATTGCCATGTATCATTTCACCGGGATAGATGCAACCGAAGCGACACTGGATAACTATAACAATGCACAATGGGAACAGGTTGTATTTACCGAATATCACCCTGTTCATGACAGTCAGGGGAGTTGGGACGGGTACTATGTCTCTATGGACGGACGGTGGTTTTATACCTATTCAAAGGTAGCATACCAGAATGTAAATCTTGAATTATTCCAGGATTATGATGTATTATCCTATAAAATCGAGCTGAGCGGATTTCCTGACAATGCATGGGGCATGAAAGAGGTGGTTGCCGTGGTTCGAAATCCTACCGGCGAGGCGGGAACTAGCTGATAATTGGAGGACGGCATTCTGAGGTGTGGGAATAGAACCATCATTTAACATGTCACATGGCGAACGTGTCGAATACTGTGTGGAACGCTGGTATTCTTCTGCGGTCCTGCTTCCGGCATGTTCCACGGCATCGATCTTGGCGTGCAGGAATATTTCCTCCAAAGATTCCCCATGAACCAAATCCTGGTCTACGTTGAAGCCCAACGGGCCTGGGATACCGGACGGGTGAACGAGCTACCCCCCAATATCCTTTTTCAGCCTTCCTGTTATACTTTCAATAAATTTCAAATATATCGATACATTAGAACTTATACGCGAAATTTTACTTCTGCTTTAAAAAGAATTGAACCATGAGTGCGGAGTGCTGCTATGGGGATTCGAACCCCAGTCGTCGGCGTGAAAGGCCGACATGATTGGCCGGACTACACTATAGCAGCAAATGAAAAGTTGCTTTTACTAGTTTCTATTACTCGTAAAAATAGATTTTGGAAGAGGCCCGCCTTCCGGATTTTCACGGCATTCAATATATAGGGGTACCTTCACTTTCGGTTGCGGTTTTAAAGGCGGCAATCAGCTGGCGGGTAACGGGTCCCGGCT
>DATKKE010000068.1:0-26119 GCA_035543455.1 Methanoregulaceae archaeon | reverse complement strand
CCATACGTGCCGACGACAGTCCTGCCTTCCGGTGAGAGGAGCCAGTTGATGAACCTGTCCGCCTGCACGACATTGACAGCCGGATTCTTTGCGGGGTTTACAGCGATTGCACTATACCTGTTCAGGAGCTGGGAGTTGTTCTGAATAAGGATGGTCAGGTTTAGCTTGCTCTTGTATGCGAGGAACGTCCCTTCGTCACTGAGAGTATATGCACCTTTCTGGTTTGCGAATGTCAGTGTGTCTCCCATTCCCTTGCCAATCGAAAGATACCATGGCCCGGAATTCGAGATATTATTGGTGTAGTTGAAGCCGGCCTTCGTCCACAGGTTTATTTCCGCCGTATTGGTACCAGACTGGTCACCGCGGGATGCGAAATAGACTCCAGGGGTTCCGTTCAGTCCCAAGGCCCTTATCTGTGTCAGCGCCGCTGTCGGGGTCATATTTGCAATTTTGGCAGGATCACTTGCCGGACCAACGATTACGAAGTAGTTATAGGCGAAACACCGCTGGTTGATGCCGTAACCGTTGTCGATAAAGGTCTGTTCCTGTGAAGGAGAGTGAACGAGAAGCAGGTCTGCGTCCCCCCGTTGGGCGAGCTGTATTGCCTGTCCGGTGCCTTGCGATGTGATTTTTAATGTGACACCCGTTTCGTTCTGGTAAATATCCTGTATCCTGTTGAGGAGTCCGGTATCATAGAGGCTCGTTGTCGTCGCAATAAGGAGAGAGTTAGTACTACGGGGGGCCTGAGTTGCAGGTGTTGTCGTTGCATTCGTCACCGGGGCCTGGGTGATCGCTGCTGTCGGGGTTACTGGTGTAGTCGTCGGGGATGTGCATCCGGCACTGAGGATTGCCACAAGGATGAGGGATAAAACCAGTACCGGCAGGTAAGAAGATTTTAAAGAATTCATGACATCAATTAAAAAATGCGATTATATTTAACTATTGCTAAATATTATCTTTATATTATATAGAGGTCACGAGGATGGTAAACGAAATAGTTTCGGGGTTTTTACAGGCGATCAACCTAATTATTACGCTTGATCCGGAAGTAATACGGATCACGATTCTGTCCCTTGAAATATCCCTCTCATCGACTTTTTTGTCAGCCCTCCTCTCAATTCCCCTCGGCGCACTCATTTACTATCATGAATTTTTCGGAAAACGGTTCATCATCAACATGGTCCAGACGCTGTATGCGCTCCCGACGGTACTCGCCGGACTGCTCCTTTTTCTCCTGCTGTCAAATGCCGGACCCCTCGGTTTTTTAAGTATGCTCTTCACTCCCCAGGGGATGATTCTTGCCCAGATGATCCTCGTGATGCCCCTGATCACCGGGTTCACCATAAGCGCACTGAGCGGGGTTGATCGTGACATGAAGACTATCGTGAACTCGCTCGGAGCAACGAAATTCCAGTCTATCGCAACCCTTATCCGGGAGGTGAGGTTTGCAATACTGGCCGCCGTGATCCTCGGGTTCGGCCGGGCGATATCAGAAGTCGGTGCAGCGATGATAATAGGGGGTAATATAAGGGGTGGGATCGGCTACTCAGGAACCCGGGTCCTGACTACCGCAATTTCCCTTGAAACATCCCAGGGAGACTTCCCCCTTGCCATCGCGCTTGGAATTATCCTTCTCGGTGTTGCGGTACTCGTGAATTTCGGCCTGAACCTGGTCCAGGAAGGCAGTGTGTGGAAGAGTTATACAACGTCCTGAAAACCGGGCTGATGAGAAATGAGTGAGATCGTCATCGAGGCAGAATCCTTAACAAAGCAGTACGAAGGGAAAGATATCCTCAAGGATATATCATTCTCTGTTAACAGGGGGGAGATCTTCGGCCTTATCGGACCGAGCGGCTCGGGAAAAAGCACCCTGATCCGGCTGCTCGACCTCCTCGAGATGCCGTCGGGGGGGATATTGTCTGTACTTGGACAGGATACACGTGCCCCCCGTTCACGGTTCGATTTAAGGCGGCGCATGGGCCTTTTGAACCAGAAACCTGTGATATTCGGGAGGTCAGTCCACGATAACATTGCATTGGGGATGAAATACCGGGGAAAATCCAGGGAAGAGATCAACCACGCAGTCCACGATGCACTTGACGCGATTGGCATGGCGGGCTATGGCAGGAGGATGGCACGCACACTTTCCGGAGGAGAGGCCCAGCGTGTGGCACTGGCCAGGTCCATTGTCACGAAACCGGAGATCCTGTTTCTCGATGAACCCACTGCCAATCTCGACCCGCTTTCGGCAGAGAAGATAGAAGAACTCGTCCTCGAAATTAACAGGGATTTGAATACGACCATTGTAGTCAGCACCCATGACATGCTCCAGGGCCAGAAGCTCGCCACGCGGATCGGGGTCATCCTTGAAGGGGAAATTCCCCAGATAGGGACAACAAACGAGATCTTCCACAGGCCGGCAACAAGGAATATAGCCCATTTTGTGAGGGTTGAGAATATACTCCCCGGCATCGTAACAGGGAACCGGGATGGTGAAGCAACAATTGCAGTCCCGGGTATCTCGATTCATGCGATCACCGATATTAAACCCGGGAATAAAGTCATACTTATTTTCAGGGCAGAAGATGTAACTATTCATCTCGAAGAGAATACCAATACCAGCGCAAGGAATGTGTTTTTGGGAAAAATCAGGAGCATGGTCTCGTCAGGTCCGTTCGTCGATGTCGTTGTTGACTGCGGCCTCGATGTCACTTCCCTTATAACGATCAGTTCCGCCGAGGATCTCGGCCTTGGTTTTGGAAGAGAGGTCTGGATCTCTTTCAAGGCGACCGCGGTCCATGTGATCCGGGATTCATGATACGGTGGAATGGTTGGCAGTTCCAGCCGGGCGTGACCCGGGTTTTTTCAGCCGATACCTTAACGATGAATAATTGTCGAACAGCTTCCTCACATGTGGCAGCAGATTGAGATCGAAACCTGGGTGACTGAACGGAAGAGCGGGATCGAGGACGTCAGGGAACCCGTTGCCGAAATCATCCGGCAGGTCAGGGAATCGGGAGATGCGGCTCTTTTTGAATTATCCCGAAAATTTGACGGAGTGGCCCTTACGGCACTTGCTGTTACGGCGGAAGAACGGGAAGATGCATACCAGAAGGTTGATCCTGACCTTGTAGACAGCCTTATCGAAGCAGAGGCAAGAATTGCTGGATTTCATGCCCTGTCCCGGCCTGAAGATCTCTGGCTCCGCCAGACGGCCCCGGGAATTACCCTTGGAATAAAAACGACGCCATTGGAGAGAATAGGGGCGTATATCCCGGGTGGCAGGGCTTCCTACCCTTCAACGGCACTGATGTGCACCGTCCCTGCCCGGATAGCAGGAGTCGCTTCGATCTGTTGTTGTTCACCTCCCCCGGTGCACCCGGCAACACTGGTAGCTCTCGATATTGCCGGCGTTGAAGAGATATACCAGGTTGGCGGTGCCCAGGCCATCGCAGCGATGGCCATCGGGACGGAGACCATTGAGCCGGTGCAGAAGATTGTAGGACCCGGAAACGTCTACGTAACCGCCGCAAAGATCATGCTCCGTGATGAAGCGGAGATAGATTTTCCCGCAGGTCCGAGTGAAATTGCCATTATCGCCGACGAAAACGCGGAAGCTGAATTCATCGCGGCTGATATTATCGCGCAGGCAGAACATGACCCTCATTCGGCATGCGTTCTTATTGCCACGGACGTGGCGGTTGCCGAAAAGACCGGAGAATATATCGGGAAGATGGTTCCTTCGGCAGAAAGAAAAGAAATTATCGCAAAGGCACTGGAACATTCAGGGTATTATATCGCCTCCTGTCTCGACGATGCAATCGATGCCGCGGACTATATCGCACCGGAACATCTGTCAGTGCAGGTACGCGATCCGATGTATGTGATGTCGAGGATTCATCATGCCGGGGCGATTTTTATCGGTCCTGATGCAGCCGTAGCCTGCGGGGACTTTGCCACCGGGACGAACCATGTACTGCCGACAGCCGGCTATGCAAAGAGTTATTCGGGGCTCAATGTCTCCCATTTCATGAAGACAACATCGGTGCAGATCATCGAACGGGAAGGTCTCGAAGCGATCGGAGATATTGTCGAGACGATTGCGGATGCCGAAGGGCTCCATGCCCATGCCGATTCTGTCAGGATCAGAAGGAAGCGGCCATAATTTCTTCGGAGATACGATGTTGAATATATACCCTTATTCCGTCCTGATAACCGCTCCCTGATTTCGTGCGGATGTAATCAATGCCGACCCCCCCGTTTTTTCTTTCATATACGACCGGGCAGCTTGTTCGATTCCGCGGATGCCGGTGTCGCTTATCGCATAAACCGTCGGGCCAAACGAACTGAGACCGGCACCTGCTGCTCCCGATGATCGCAGTATTTCAATAAGCTCAGGGATTTCTTTCGGTTGCAGACTCAACTCAACCCGTTTAAATCCGTATTTCTGTATTTCATTGAGAGAAGAGCCGAATAAATCCAGATCACGTTCGACAATTCCCGGCAGCATCCGCATCAGTACTTCGTGACAGATTATGCGGACTTCATCGAGGGGAACAGGACAATATCTCCTGAAAATGTCTAATTCTTTCCCACCGCTGGCACCGCAGGGCAGAGCAGGTGTTGCAAGCAGGATTTGCCAGTCAGAAGGGAAATCATGACGTACGATCACCGGCGGGGGGCGTATCCCGTATGATGCGCCCGATGGTCTGAAGTCGGATTTTTCAAATCCTTTTCCATACCTGTGTCCTCCGTCCACAATGAATCCCCCCCGCTCGAATGCGGCGCAACCAATACCGGAGGTACCTCCGCGACCGACGATCCCGGCAATATTCTCTATGGATAGATTCCGGTGATAACATTCACTGATTGCCCTGCCTAACGCTATTGCCAGCTGCGATCCGCTGCCAAGGCCGGTATGCGAAGGATAATAATCCCGGAGAGTGATCGATGCACTCCCGGAGGCATGGATTTCCCGGAGGACATGCCGGGCAATATCGGAAATTTTCTCTTTTAATTCACCCTCACAGCCATTCACCTCGAGTTCCGGGCTCTGGTGGACTTCGAGGAGAATACCAGGTTCGTCCAGTGCGATGCCAACCCCGCCATCGACCCTGCCGGACCCACCGTGCATGTCGATCAGGGTGATATGGATGCGTGAAGGTGTTCGGATTATTACCCTGTGTTCGTCACGGAACCTGTTGTAGGGGAACTGTTCTTCAATAAAAATGAGTGGTTTCCCGTCATGGATGATGTGGTATTGGCGATTAAGGACGGGTTCATGCGGACAGATAGAGAATAATCTGCCAGCTTCATTGGTTGCCGGGAATACCCCGGCAGAAAGGATCTCGCGCCGCGCCTCGATTCGATGCTGCTTGATTATCCGGCCGATAGGAATATCGGCCTTCATTAAATCTTCTCTGAAGGATGGCGAGAGGCGTGAAACGGGCGTGTGGGATATTGCGTGGATCAACACCTCACCTGTTGTCTTATTTATCAACTCTATTATCCGGTGATTTACCGGATCACCCGCCTCGATACCAAGATTTGCTGCAATGGTCTCGTCAGCGGGTACGATCTCCTGAATTTGTGTGTGCACGGCAATGTCGCATCCGGTAACAAGCTCTAAAAGCTGCGTAACCGATCCATCAGTACCTAATAGTATTTTCTGGACCGGGGAGAGCCTGCCCACCTGTGATTCAATCTTTTTTATAACGTCGGTAATATCCATCGTATCTGGTGTATCTGATTTTAATCAGTAGTATGTTTGGCAATAAAAGATATAGTACAGGGAAATAATTTTGCAGCATCCGAAAATAATGTCGACGATATCAGGTCCTTTGTTAACATCCTGTATTTTTGGGATTTCCATATCACATCAAGTCTCATTTTACATTTTTTGATGATCTGCGTGATCATATTACCCTATGCATTACGATAAGGTACCACTGGCCGTATGAAAATATTATTACGATCTGGCGAACAGGTTACACCATAGACCTGGGGGGTCTTCTGATGAAAGCAGCTGCAGCATTCGCCAATAACGACGTGGCCCTTGTGGCCTGGTCACATGATACGAAGATAAAGAACTGCCTTGGTTTTGCAGTGTACCGGACCGATGTAGCAACCGGGAATAAGATCCCGCTGCCCGTATGGGTCGGTTTTAAAAACCAGTCGGATAGTGCATGGGAACCTAAAGACTCAACTTTCTGGCCCATCCAGAAGTTCAACTGGCGGGACCTGACTGCATTGAGGGGCAGGTCGTATTCGTATGAAATCATCCCCATGATTGGTGATCCGGGGAACCTGACCGAAGATACTGGTAACCGGCTCGTTACCGGGCGGGTAGACCTTGTCCCGGGAGACGGGAGTTTCAGGGCATATTTTAACCGCGGGATCCTCTCGACACAATATCTCACGCACCAGGTACCTCAGGGGAGCAGCGGGGTGCCTGACTACCAGGTACTCAAAGACAGGATCGATCAGCCGGGTGACCCGTTGCGCAACTCCCTGGCCGGACAGATGATCGAGGCCCTCAAGGCCCTCCTCATCAGGGCGAAGGAAGACGGCGGTGAATGCTTTTGCGCCCTGTATGAACTGAATGATCCCGAATTGCTGGAACTCCTGATCGGTGCCCGCAACGTTCATATTATCCTTTCGAACACAGGGCCTGATGACGGCGTTAACATCGGCGCCCGTCAGGCGCTGCATGAATCCGGTGTCGATATTATTGACCGGAAACTAAAAAGCGGCCATATAGGACACAATAAATTCGTAATCTATGTGGATAATGGTGGCAGACCGGAATCAGTGCTGACAGGGAGCACAAACTGGACCTTTACCGCTCTTTGTGCCCAGTCGAATAACACGATCATCATCGATTCACCAGCACTCGCAGAGCATTATCTCGATTTCTGGAACCGGATGAAGGCCGAGGCCGATGGTGCCTTCCAGGGGCCGGAATTCCGTTCAGTCAATAATAAGGGGTTACCGTCGCTGGCTGTGGACGGCTCGGACGTCAGGCTCTGGTTTTCCCCCAATACGAAACTACAAAACAAGCCTGCCAAAAACCCGGGGGAACCTTCCGATTTTGCAGAGGTGGAGGATGCAATACTCGGGGCAAAGAAATCCGTACTATTTCTCCTGTTCCAGCCCGGTTCGCCCAGTGTTATCAGGAGCGCCGTCCAAGCACAGAATGACAATCCCGACCTTTTTGTGCGTGGGGCGGCGACAGATCCTGATGTTGTCAAGGACTATAACGTGGAACTTTTTCATCGGACGGCAACGACACCCGATACTGTTGTCTCCGCATCGGCACTAAATGACCAGTTCGCCTTCTGGCAGAAAGAACTCCTGAAATCTTCTCCGGGAGCCCATGCGATCATCCACGACAAGACGGTGGTAATCGACCCCCTCTCCGATGACTGCGTGGTAATCACCGGGAGTCACAACCTCGGATACACGGCCTCGTATGCCAATGACGAAAACCTTCTCCTTATCAGGAGAAACCGGAAGCTTGCCGCAATGTACGCAGTGCACGTGATGGACATATACGATCATTACCGGTGGCGGTACCAGATCCAGAAATACCAGGGGAAAAAAGATGTCTTCTTCGGGCTCGAGACAGATGACACGTGGCAGGACAAGTATTTTGCCCACGATAACCCGGCGCACAACGACCTCCGGGTCTGGTTTGAGTGACCATGGATATGGGATGAGGAATGCACCGAATATTATTGATAAATCACAAAAAGGTGAAGGGATACCTTCTTATCAGAATTCCACAGACATTACCGCCTCTTCCTCCTCTCTCAGTTCTCCTTTGAGCCGGGTGGTATCAAATTCATATGCCTCCCAGGGGTTATAATTTTCATATAATTCGCATTTGTCAAGCACGTCGACAAATTCTTTTAAGAAAATCCTCGGTATGATATCGACCCTACCACCGAATTTTCCGGTGACTTTGCCGATCATCGCCCTGATGAACCGGTGAGAAATCCGTTCCCTGTCGACCTCTGAATACGCCATCGAATAAATATCGCACACCTTCAGGGCCACCTTTTCGAGCTTGTTCATATCAAAACGTGCAAGAATTATCTGCGGTTGCCGTGGGTTCCGGTACTTGTCGGTCTGGACTACGCTAATCCGGTCGAAAAGGGCGGGCAACGACCGGAAACCTCTCGGCCCCTCGAACAGGGAGGGGGTGCCGGTGACCAGGAAATAGCAATGGGGCATCGCGCCACCGTCAAGCGCATCAACGATCTGCCTGATCATAGCATATCCTTTCTCCCGGGTGGCCCTCGGGAGCGACTGGGTGATCTCAGCCTCATCGATGGCGACGGCAAGACCTCGGTATCCGCCTCCTACTATCATCTTGACGAGCCCCTCAAGGAACACGAATGCTACTGTCTCATCAATGTCCCCACGAATCGCAGCCTTTTGCTTAAAATCCCTCCCGATGTTGGGCTCGGCCGAAATCCAGCCGACTGCTGACTGGGCAAGCTGGAAATCGCCGGCATTGTTCGCACGATAATATGTTCTCAGAGCCGCCGCAAGTGATGAATTAAGCTCACTGATTCCTGCCAGTGCAGCCTCGATCTCCTTTTCTGTGGCAGCTTCGAGGCCCTGTTCCCCGAGCTGTTCACCGGCAAGCTGAAGGATCCGTTCTTCGATCGAAAAGAGCCAGTTGTCAATGATCGGTTTAACCGCATGTTCGTCCTCTTTTGTCTGGAGAGTACTGCAAATCTGCTGGTATATGCCTTTTATTTTATGAAGGGGAGATGACGGCGATATAACTACATGGGCAGTTGCAAAACCCTTGTCCCTTGCTATTTCAAGAGAACGGGCAACAAGAAATGTCTTACCGCTCCCATAATCGCCCCGAATAAACTTTAAGTCGCCCCCTCCCGAAGCTACGTAATCGAGTTGTGTCGCAATTACCTCTTCCTCGACATCGAGTCCGACGGCTATTCTTTCAAGCCCTCCCGCCGGTACCGTTCCCCTCCTCAATGCGTTGATGATATTGAGACTTTCACGTTTCTTCTCGTCCATACCTTTCAGTCTCCCGTGTATTCATAGACCTCTCCCTGTTCGCCGCACCCCTTTCTCGTGATTAGTTTCGTTCCCTGGGATGAAGATTTTGCCATGAGCCTGTTGACAATTCCGGCAACGCGGCGTGTTCCGAGAAGCTTCCTGAGATCGGTTTCGGTAACATTCCTGTGAATTTTTATAAATTCGAGTACTTTTTCCTCCGTGGGGTCAAGACCGGTCAGGACAGGAGAGGGTTCACGGGACTTGATCCTCACATTTCCGGCAGGCTTCCCGTTCATAACCGTCGGATCAACAATTGCCCGCTGTTTGCATCGATCAAGGACGGCTAAGAAGTCCCGGGTCCCGATGTTTGAGGAATCGGCAGGCAGGGTATCGAGGCCTTTGAGGCAATATCTCTTGCATTCCATGTAATCGCCGTCACTGAGAGCATTTGTACCGGCAACTAGATAGGATACTGCAAGGAACTCGAGCCCGTTTGCAGGGAGATCCTCCTGTCGTTCCCCGAGCCGTTCGATCAGACGGGCCAGCAATCGTCGGTTCTGGTGAACCATATCCGGGCTGCCCGACGTAACACCGGCGACACGGACGATATCCTTGGTTTTTTTAACGTTCGAAAGGATATACAACATGACTTTCTCGCATTCCCTCCATTCTTTATTCCTTGCAAGAAATTCCGCATACTCAAGGCCGCCCGAAAGGTAATCGCTCCGGTATGCACGGTAAAACCATGCCCGGGCCTCGGTACCGTCTCCTACCTGCTCGTAAAGACGACCCGCTTCGATGAGGCATACTGGGGTTACATTTGATGAGATTACCGAGAGGAAGAGGGAGATCGTCTCTCTCTTCTGATAATGTATCATGAGGAATTCACGGAATGACGAGAGAGCGGATTTCAGAAATTCATCTGTCCCGGTACTGCCGAAGGCATCCCCGATAACCCTGCAGTAATAATCCCGTGCCCTATCCTTCTTACCGAGCGCTGCAAGAATCCTGCACTCTTCCAGCCTGATCTCCGGACAATCCCGAATTGCGATGATCTTCCGGCAGACCTGGAGGGCCTCGCCATACCATTCATTTGCCATCAGGAGCGAAAGGAAATCCGACAGGATCACTTCATCGGGAATTGCCGTGCCATAGGTACGGTATTCTTCAACTGCACGCGCCGTGTCGTACCGCGTGAGAAGGCGGAGATACCTGGCCAGAAATTTAAGATCCCCTGATCGTTGATATTCCCCAAATGCCAGGCCCCCGGCTTTTGAATACTCTCCTGCAGCGGAAAGTGCATCAATGTACAACGGATCGGAAGTTGATTTCAAAGAGGGAAATTTCTCAAATAACTCGAGCCCTTCCTTTCCCTCCCCAATTTCTACCAGGGATGCAATAAGGCTGCGGCAGTCATCCTCCCGTCTCGAAAGTTCCAGGAGTCTCCGTTGTGCCGGTAACGATCTCCTGAATTCCCGGGTGAGAAGAAGGCATCGTATATAATTCCTGAGTGCGTCCTGGTTGTCAGGTTCCAGCCGGACCGCGGTAAAAAACTCCTTCCGCGCTGAATCCTCTCCTTTTTTCGCAAGCACCTTCCCGAGAAAACCATGCACGTATGACGAGTCGGGCATTTTTCGAGAGAGGTCCCTGAAATGAATTTCGGCTTCGTCGAGAAGGCCCATTGAGAAGAGACTCGTGGCAGCAAGAACCTCGATCTCCAGTTCGGGAATCTCTCTCATCAGGGCGGCACTGATCTCATAGGATTCAGCATATCTCCCCTCTTTAAACAACTGAATTGCCTGTCGTTTTCGTTCCGGTGTATCAGAAGTCATCCCCTACCCCACCCGAGTCGTAATTTTATCAGGTTCCCCATCATCGAGATCGCATCCGGACCCCTGACACGGGAATCTCCACGGTTATTCCATTCGATCGGATATTCGCATATCCGGTACCCCTTTCTTTTGAGGCGCCACAGTAGTTCGACATCGAATTCAAACCCTTTCGAAACAATTTCGGGGAGCACCGTATCAAGTGCATCCCTCCGGAAAACCTTGGCCCCGCACTGGGTGTCCTGGTATGGCAGGCCGAAGAGTAACCTGATGGCGAGGTTGAAAATCCGGCTTTCAAATCGCCTTAAAAAACCCTGTGAACGGGTAATTTTGGCTCCGGCGAGCCAGCGCGAACCGATAATTGCATCATTCCCTTTAAGTTCCTGGAACAACTTCGCCATCTGGGAACACGATGTAGAACCATCGGCATCCATGTATCCCGCGAACCTGGTTTTTACAAAGGAAAGGCCTTCACAGACCGCCCTTCCTTTTCCTATCCGGGTCGGATATTCGATGCATCGCAGGGATATTTCCTGATGGAGGGTTCCCCATCGTTTGATTTCTGTTGCTGTGCCGTCATTCCCGTCACAAATGAAAATATATTCAGTTTCCCGGCAGTTCAGTTCACTTAACAGTGGGCCGATACGGTTTTCCTCATTATATGCCGGGATTACAAGGGTGAATACTATTGGTTCCCCGGACCCTTTGTCCTCGCGCGATATATCCCCCTCCCGGTACAGTACCGTATTTTCATATTTCTCCGGGGTGTCGACGATTGCATCCGGCTCGATTATGCTGTTTTCCGATGGAATATATGCGCTCGCCATCAGTAAATACCAATCTTTTACCTTTATAGTTCGGAGACACCGGCAATAACATTACTGATGTCCTTTCAGGTGTGTGCGGAGAACTGTTCCCGGGCGGTAACGTTCGGCAATAGAGAGTGCGGTTTCCCGGAGTGCCTGGTGTTCGAGGAGGCAGGAGGCAGGGGGTGAGGCATTTCTGGCCAATAATGAAGTATTCTCAGTTTGCTGGATCAGTTCTGTCGCAATTACTGCATTAAGCCACAGGAGATCCCGCAACATTTCAGCCGTCTCATCCTGTACTGAAAGTCTTTGTTCCGATGATACCATACCAAGTATTTCGCCTTCCGGAAAATGAATTATTAGTCTGTCCGGAAACCATTAATTGAGACGTGGTGCAAGAATAGAAAGAAGTCAATGAGTTACATCGAAAGAATAAGGGCATCCGGACGGGATGCAAATCCATTTTTCCGGCTGATGGGAATAGAAGTGGTATCTCTTTCGGAAGGCAGGGCAGTGGTCCGGATGAAAATCCGCGATGATATGCTTAACGGCGAGAATTTTCTCCAGGGTGGGATGTTCACCGCTCTCGCCGATGAAGCCATGGTCCTTGCTATTTATTCGGTTCTTGAAAATGACCAGAAACTCGCAACAATTTCGGAATCAACGAGTTTCATGCGTGGAGCCGGTCCCGGTACGATCCTTGCTGCCGAAGGAATGGTAATAAAGAAAGGCAGAAGAATTGCTTTTGCCGAAGGCCTGGTAAGAATCGAAGGAAAGGAGGATATCTTATCCAGGACAAGCGCCGCGTTTGCGATAACAACCGGCAGATAGTGAGAATCTCTTGGAACATCCATGCATCTCAGTTCAACAATCGGTCTCCGGAATGATAACGTTACACCGGATCCAAGCCGATAGACCGGTCCGGGAATAAGGTCCGCCAGGTTTTTTGGTACCGGGATTTCCGGCAAGTTCCCGCCACGTGCAATATAATAATCTTTTATCGATGCAATATGAATAATGATAAATAAGGGTTTTAAAAAGGGGATGCTGTGAAGTACATATTTATCACCGGCGGCGTGATGAGCGGGCTTGGGAAGGGGATTACCGCGGCTTCTGTTGGCCGGATTCTGAAGAGCAGGGGTTACCGGATCACCGCTGTTAAAATTGACCCGTACCTCAATATCGATGCAGGAACGATGAACCCGGCCCAGCATGGCGAGGTCTTTGTCCTCTCTGATGGTGGCGAGGTCGACCTCGATCTCGGAAACTATGAGCGTTTCCTCGATATAGATCTCACTGCCGCTCATAACATAACGACCGGAAAGGTATACCGGACGGTCATCGAGATGGAACGGCGTGGTGACTTTCTCGGGGATACGGTCCAGATTATCCCCCACATCACGGACCAGATCAAGACCAGTATCAGGAATGCCGCTGAAAAACCCATTAATAACGGGGAGCTATCTGAGATCTGCCTTGTCGAGGTGGGCGGGACCGTCGGCGATATCGAGAGCATGCCCTTCCTCGAAGCTGTACGCCAGATGAGGGGAGAACTTTCCCCGCAGGAAAGTGTACTGATCCATGTGACCCTGATACCCGCGGATACAATGGGAGACATGAAAACCAAGCCAACCCAGCATTCGGTGAAAGCTCTCAGGGAGCTCGGCCTTCATGCCGATATTATCGTCGGCCGGAGTGAGCGACCAATCGGGCCCAATACAAAACGAAAGATATCTGCATTCTGCGATCTGCCTCCGGCCGGAGTAATCAGCGCAGCGACAGCCCCGGATATCTACCAGGTCCCTATGGAAATGGAAAAGGAAGGCCTGGCCGAGGTCCTTTCCAAACATCTCGGGCTTGAAAAAAGGCCGATCAGTAATGACTGGTACAGCGTGGTGAGCCGGGAATATACAAATCGCATCAATGTCGCCATTGTCAGCAAATACGGCATTGAGGATGTGTACCTGAGCATTAAAGAAGCGCTCAAACACGCCGGCAGGGCACTTTCTACGGAAGTTAAGATAGGCTGGCTTGATGCCGAGCGGTTTGAACTCTCCCAGCTCGAGGAATTTGACGGGGTCCTGATACCGGGCGGGTTCGGTCACCGGGGCATCTCGGGGAAGATAGATGCAATACATGTGGCCAGGACAAAAAATATACCGTTCCTTGGACTTTGCCTCGGTTTCCAGATGGCAATTGTTGAATTCTCAAGGAATGTCCTTGGCTGGACCGATGCGACCAGCGAGGAATTTGGAGAAGGCCGGCATGTCATCGCAATCCTGCCCGAGCAGGAGAACGTATCTCAGCTTGGGGGCACCATGAGACTTGGTAATTACCCGGTTACGATACGTGACAACACGATGGCGAAAGAATTATTCGGGTGCAACGAGATCCAGGAGCGTCACCGGCACCGTTACGAGGTCGACCCTGGTTCGATCGAAGCGCTGGAAAAGGCAGGAGTCGTATTTTCAGGCGTTTGGGGTAACAGGATGGAGATCCTCGAGATACCCTCCCACCCGTTCTTCTTTGCAACCCAGTTCCACCCCGAGTTCAGGTCACGCCCGGCACGACCCGCCCCCCCGTTCCTTGGATTTGTAAAGGCATGCAGGGAGTACCGGAGCAGCGCATAATCCCCCGGTGGACATCATGGTCAATACTTCACGATTCATTGACGAAGCGGTGAATGAGATCAGATCGGCAGCCGGTGACCGGAAGGTGGTGATGGCGTTGTCAGGCGGTGTGGACAGTTCTGTTGCAGGCGCTCTTGCAGCAAAGGCGATTGGCGACAACCTTGTACCTATCTACGTCGATACCGGGCTCATGCGGAAAGGAGAGACAGAGAGGATAACAACGATATTCGGTGCTATGAACCTCGATGTCGTCGATGCATCGGGGGAATTCCTGAAAGCGCTGGAGGGGTTGACCGATCCCGAGGAAAAACGCAAAGTAATCGGAGAACGGTTTATCCGTGTATTCGAAAGAGAAGCGCGGAAAACAGGTGCCCGGCTCCTGCTGCAGGGGACGATCTACCCTGACCGGATCGAGAGTGAGGGTGGAATCAAGAGCCATCATAATGTCGGTGGAATGCCCCTTGAAATGGAGTTTGAAGGAGTTATCGAACCCCTTCGGGAGCTGTACAAAGATGAAGTACGGGATGTCGCAGGCGCCCTGGGCCTCCCACCGGAGATCCGGCACAGGATGCCCTTCCCGGGACCTGGGCTTGCTGTCCGGATTGTCGGCGATGTAACTCCCGAAAAGATCGCCGTTGTCAGGGAGGCAAACTGGATCGTTGAGGATGAACTCGTGGAAGCATACCAGCCCTGGCAGTGTTTTGCCGCCATTGTCGGCCTGGGGACGGGGGTGAAGGGGGATAACAGGGTGCATGGCTGGATTATTTCGGTGAGGGCGGTAAACTCGCGGGACGGCATGACAGCGGACCCGATCCAGCTGCCTTGGGATGTGCTCAGCCGGATTGAGTCCCGTATCACCGGGCAGATCAGGAGTGTGGCCCGGGTTGTCTACGATATCACCCCAAAACCCCCTGCCACTATCGAATATGAATGAAAATACAGGGGCAAACCGGTCTGATTGGATTCACGCCGCAACAGATTCGAAAAATTGAAAAGAGACAAGGAAAATTGTGAAAACATGTTAAATGTACCAACAGGACGTTCATATCATGAATAATCCACCTGATTACAAGGAACTCGATGCAAGGTATTTTATGCCTGCATTCAGCCGTAATCTCATGATTACGAGGGGGCTGGGTTCGAAGGTCTGGGATGCAGATGGAAAGGAGTACATCGACTGTGTTGCGGGGATAGCGGTCTGCAGTACAGGACATTGCCACCCGGAAGTTGTAAAAGCGATCTGCGACCAGGCTCATGAACTTATCCATTGTTCAAACCTGTATTATGTGCCTCACCAGGGTGAACTGGCAAAAAAACTGGTCGAAATAACCGGAATGAACAAAGCATTTCTCTCGAATTCGGGTGCTGAGGCCACTGATGCGGCTCTTAAACTGGCACGTGTGCGGACCGGGAAAAAGAAGTTTATTGCATTCACCCACGGGTTCCACGGCCGGACGATCGGGTCCCTCGCAGTCACCCACAAACCGTCAATCAGGGAACCGTTCGAACCGCTCGGACTGGACCGTTCCTTTGTGGAATACGGTGACTTAAAAGGCCTTCGCGAGGCCGTCGACAATGATACTGCAGGGGTAATTGTCGAGCCGGTGCAGGGCGAAGCGGGAGTAATCATTCCCCCGGCCGGATTCCTTGAGGGTGTCCGGGAAGTCTGCGATCGCATGGGAGCACTCATGATTGCCGATGAAGTACAGACCGGAATGGGTCGTACCGGGAAGTGGCTGTCGATTCAGCATACGAAGGTCACCCCCGATATCGTCACCCTTGCGAAAGGGATCGCCAGCGGATTTCCGATGGGTGCAATTACCGCCCGTGAGGGGCTCGAATTCAAGGCAAGCGAGCATGGCAGCACGTTTGCCGGAGGTCCCCTTGGCTGTGCGGCGGCTCTAGCAACAATTAAGGTCATAGAAAAAGTCCTTCCCGAAGTGCCGGGAAAGGCTGAACGTTTCAGGAAGGGACTTTCGAACTATAACCCCCGTGTGGCAGGATTACTCATCGGGATATCGGTAGGCGATCGTTGCCCGGCTGTCCGTGATGCATGTATCGAGGACGGAGTACTCGTAAATTGTGCCGCAGATGGAAATCTCAGGCTGATGCCTCCGCTTGTCATTACCGACAAGGAGATAGATCGTGCAATCGGGGTCGTCAGGGAAGCTCTCGGGTAACCATTATTTCATCGCCATTTTCTGGAAAATGTACAGATAAACACGGATTCTGCAGATATTTGCATGTATGTGGGGAGTTTATGAACAGTGTTAAGTTTTTAAGACGGTTCAGATTCAAAAAGTTCAGCGCACGAGACAAACCGATACTGGCTAATAGTCCGTTAAGAAATCCTTAGCATCAGAATATTCCAGGTGACACCACATGCAGAATCAGACAATGAGGGCGACAATTATCGTTATCCTTGTTTCGGCATCGTTCGTCGCACTATTAGCGGTAACGCCTGGGTGTGAAAATACTATGAAAACCAGCGGTAACCTGAGACCCTTTTGTCCTGAGTTTATCGGCTGGTTAAAAAATCCCCGGATGGAATCAGGAACCGCTGAGGGTGCCTTACATGGTCTTGGCCTTATCCCGGCCCCTGTTTCGATGGTCGGGATGTCCCGGGAAACCGTAAGCGGCATCAACAAACCCGGAAATTCAATTTTTCTGACTCCGGCACCCACTATAAGGTTTTTTCTCTCTCATCCTGACTTAACTTCAATTTAAAAGGTTCTTTACAGCGGATTCTCCACCAGCGACAGCATTATCGACAATTGAATCAGAATATGTTTGTGTTGATATCAGGTTATGACAGGAAGGCAAGGGTCAGATAAAATCATTCCTCCTTTGGGAAGACATTTCCAGGTAAGGAGATGCTTTCAGACCACGGGTTATGTTTTTGCAAAGCATGCAGCGGAAATCATGAAAGAGCATGGTATAACCCGTATAGCACGCCTGGCGAGCAATGAGAATCCTGATCCCCCTTCCCGCAACGTCGTAGAGGAGGGAACCCGGTTGTTAACGGACGCAAACCGGTATCCGGATGAGACTATGGGCTCACTCATTGATGCGCTCAGAAAACATTACGGGGATTATCACTTTGTCACCGGCGTGGGGATGGATGGGATCATTGAAACCACGATCAGGACCCTGGTGGAACCAACCGATCTTGTCGTGGTATCTACGCCGACATTTTCGTTTTATCGGCTTTCGGCAATTGCACAGGGTGCCGGGGTAGAGGAGGTTGCAAGAAACCTCGATTATTCAGTCGATCCGGAATCGTTTATCGAAGCCTGCGAGGAAGCGAAACTGGCATTTCTTTGCTCCCCAAATAACCCGACGGGAAATGCAACACCGGTAAAGACTATCAAGACAATCCTCGACCGGATCGATTGCGTTCTCTTTCTCGACAATGCATATGTCGAATTTTCTGATTACGATTACTCGTCCCTCATGAATGACTATGAAAACCTGATCATAGGGCGGACATTCTCAAAGGCACATTCTCTTGCCGGCCTTCGGGTGGGATATGCTTTCGTGCCCTCCTGGTTTGGGTCGTATTACCTGCGGGCTTCGACACCTCATACCCTGAATTCGGTTTCTGCCGGTGCTGCAGCATTAGCTCTTGGGGATCAGGACCATGTGACAAGAGCAAAAGACCGTGCCCGGAAATGGCGGGAGGAATATCTAAACCGGTTGAAATGGCCGGTCCACCCGACGGATGCGAATTTTGTTATGGTGGATGTCTCCCCCTATACCTCGGATGAAATGGTGGAAAACCTCGCCTCGTTGGGAGTGCTGGTCAGGTCATGCCGGAGCTTCCGGGGCCTTCCCGATCATTTCATCCGGATTAGCGTAGGCGATGACTGGGAAAATGAAATGTGCATAAATGCGTTGAACAGTCTCTAATGCGATGATGTGCGGAATAACCGGGACTCCGGGCACGGGAAAATCGTCGGTTGCCGAAGAGCTGGCATGCAGGGGCTACAGGGCTGTCCACCTTTCGGATACGACGACCGGGTTTGTGCTCGAAAAAGATGAGGGCCGGGATACCCTCGTTATCGATGAAGAAGCGTGGATATCCTCGTTCACTCCTGTGGAAGGGGTTGTCGAGGGGCACCTGGCCCACCTCCTCCCGTGTGAGATAGTGATCATCCTCAGGTGCAGGCCCGACGAATTATCACGAAGACTTTCAGCCCGTGGGTACAACGAAATGAAAATTCGTGAGAATTACGAGGCCGAAGCCCTGGATGTTATCCTTATCGAAACTCTTGAGATCCATCCGGCCGATCATATTTACGAGATTGACACCACATTCAGGACCGTTTCAGAATGTGCCTGCCTGGTCGAGCAGTTTATAAAAGGGGAGCTTCCTCCTACCTATGGATCAATCGACTGGTCGGCGTATCTCGAGGCCTGTTAAATGACACTTGACCAATTCAGACCGCATGTAAAAGATTTGTTCAGACCTTTTGTCGCAGTCTCGATCAGGCTTGGACTCACGCCCAACGCATTCACCGTTGCATCGCTCCTCGTCGCCATTGCGGCAGGAATATTTTTTTATATGAACCTGATAGCCGCCGCGGTCGTTATGGTAGGACTCAATGCGGTCTTCGATGCGATGGATGGTGCCCTGGCCAGGGCGATGAATACCGAAGGGCCGAAAGGTGATTTTCTTGACCATGTTGTCGACCGCTACGCTGATATTTTTATTATTACCGGAATCATCGGGGGTGGAAATGCGGGATGGCTCGTCGGCATCTTCGCCCTTACCGGAGTGCTTATGTCGTCATATCTCGGCACACAGGCCCAGGCAGTCGGGGTCGGCCGGTATTATGGCGGGGTACTTGGCCGTGCCGATCGCTTGTTACTAATTATGGTTGCCGGCGTCCTGACCCTTATCTTCCCGGCCGGAGCCTATGGTCTTCAGGTCCTGGGTTGGCTGCTGATAATATTCGGTGTATTCGGGCATTTCACGGCGATCCAACGATTTGTGTATACCTGGCGGAAGATGGGGTAAATTTTCGGGATTTGGATTAGTTGTGCTATTGGAAAAAAATCTAATTTCCAAGTGAGTTCACATGGCTAAAAAAAAGAATTTTGAAAAGAAAACGTTAATAGTATCATTTTCAATTTTGATTGCAGCACTGGTGTTGCTTGTCGTTGGCCTAAATTTTTTCTTTAGCCCTTCTGACTCAGGGGCAGACCAAAATAATGAGGTACAATCGTTTCGGTACTCAAATTCAAGTGTAATGCTGGCCGTAGTTGGCGATTGTAACGGTTATAATCTATTAAAATCCGGTTCTGGAGACATTGATCCGCTTCTTTCTGTAAGGCCCATGATAAACCAGAGCGACGTCTTCGTATTTAACATGGAAGGGGTAATTCTCCGTTCTGATCAATTGCATTCAGCAGTGAAATATCCGAACCAGTCATCTTTTATCTCACCTCCGGTTTTTGCAAAGTATATGAAATCGGAAAATATAACTGTCGCAAATCTGGCCAATAACCATATTTTGGATGGCGGAGCCACCGGTATTGAGGAAACCAAAAACTCCCTGGATAAATCCGGTATCATGTTTTTGGGAGCCGGGAGTAATGCAGCGGAAGCATGCCAACCCTTAATCCTGACAGTAAAAGGTACCAGGATCGGTTTTTTATCATACGACCTAATCAATCCGTCAGTCTTTTCTGCCGGCAGAGATACTCCCGGTGCCGGTTCATTTTTAATATGTAATGTTACGAAGAGTATCCGTTATCTCAAGGAAAAAAGCGATATCGTTGTTGTTTTTCTTCATTGGGGAGAACCATGGAGTGACAGCATTGATGATTACCAGATGACAATTGCCCGCCAATTGTCCGATACCGGTGCAGACCTCGTGATTGGACATCATTCCCACATGCTCCAGGGTATCGGTAGGTACAACAATACATTGGTTTTTTACGGCCTTGGAAACTTTCTCCTGAATACGGATTACGAAATGCCCCCGGATTCACGTAAATCTATGATTGCGTTCATTGAAATCAGGGATCAAAAAGTGCAGGGTTGTTACCTTTACCCCGTGGTTCTTGACAATAACGGATTTCCGCAGCCAGCCCCTGGAAATGAGCGTGATAATATTTTATTGCATCTCGAAAATCTATCAGAACCTTACCGTACAAAGATTATAAATGAAAACGGAACTGGAGTGATCCGGAATATCTCTTTTTGAGGTGTCTGTTCCACATTGATATGATTAAAATAAAATTTGGTAATTATAAAGAAACAGCCCCTAACAAAGAATAGATTGACAAATCGGATAAATCCTCTTGAAAATGGTTATATCGACCCACCATCCATAACCATTGGGGCAGGACAATGTAAAACCAACTGCATCACCAAGACAGGAGGGGGTTGCACCCAGGGTTGCATCCCCCTCCCTGACCCTCCCCTATTAAGACATTCACTGGGCAGGGTTCACAAAAAAACAGATTGAAATAAATCGGGAAATCCCGTCTAGTCTCTATCCCATCACGCGGTGCCACAGCGGCGGGGCAGAGCCCCAAGAGCGTCGGCAAATTTCATGATGATAAACTTAAAATTAATTTTATTAAGGGGCAGATCTTATACAATCACCTTTTATTAATGGGTGATTTAATTTTTATTTGGGTATAGTCACATTTCAGCGACTAATTTTTTGCTCTGATGGACCCCCCCTTTGCGCCAGCCCTGCCCCCTTTGGGGGCGGGGGCGCATGCGATTCTTCTGTATTACCATGACGCTGATCCTGGTAATACAACGTCATCGCAACCGGGGCGCCACAGCGTCGGGGCGAAGCCCCTGGAGCGTCAGTATTTTCTGTCCATTATCAGGAACACTTTTTTTGATCTGAATTTTGGAACAATACTCTGGCTATTTTTTCTCTCGTAAATTCCTCAATGAGTTGGCGGTTGAAATGGCACAATACCCTTTATTTTTTACATTTCTGTTCCAGATCGATCAGAACCATCGGTCGAGCGTCTTCTGCCCGGCTTTCCCGACAACCCCTTCAAGCGCTTTTCTTACCCTTTCAACCGAAAACCCATATTCCCCGCACAGCATTTCTTCAATATTTGCTGAATCAGGGGGGCTCCATTTCATGGTATAGGTCCCGGTCACCGGTGGCCTGAGGAAAAAATCAATAACGGGCTCGGGATCGAAATCCGGGTCCTTTTCTTTGATAATTTTATCAAACGACCCCTCGCGGACCATTTTGAGAGCGGTTTTTGCTCCCACCCCTTTTATTCCCGGATTGAAATCGGTTCCCACGAGAATTGCAAGCTCGATGAGGTCCTCCCGGGTTATACCAAGACCTTTCAGGACATCGGCGAGTAAAACCCTTTCGGGATTCAAGGTGATTGACCGGCCATGTATTTTCCGTTTCCCGCTGACTGTCAGGTTACGGACAAGGACGGGCGCTCCGAACAGGAGGTTGTCATAGTCCTGCGAAACAACGTATGCCGCGTCACCGTTCATTACAAGATACGTTGCCTGGGCTTCCCCTTCGCTCGGAGCATCGATATAAGGAATTCCCATGAGAGACAGGAGTTTTTTTGAAGAATCGATTACGAACTGGTCAATTCTCGAAGATGAACGGGCCTGCTTGTATGCTTCACCGATGTCGCCGGCGGCCAGGGCTTCCTCCCAGCGTGCCCCGGCTTCCGCTCTCGCACTCCTTCGTTCTTCAATTGTTTTCGATTTGAAGGCAGGCGGAGCCCCGTCAAAAACATATACCGGCCGGATCCCCTTCTCCAGGAAATTTACATTCCGGAAGAGGATGCCGGAAAGGTGCGAGGTGACCCGTCCGTCCCGGTCCATGAGCGGTGTACCGTCCGGTTGCCTTATGATGGAAAGGAACTGGTAGAGTGCATTGTGAGCGTCGACAGCCGCCACTCCGGGAAGCGTTTCCCAAGCCACAGGGACTTTATAGTCTGCAAGGACGTCCCTTAATGCTACTCCCACTATCGGCCTCTCCCTGTCGGTTACCCTGGATCAACGGTAGATCCGTTTCCCGAATTCTCCGACCACTTCGTTAAGGTGGGCTACCGTATCGTCATGTTTCTGGGCCATTTTCATTGCTATCTCCTCCAGGTTCGCCCTGATCGCCTTATCGCGTGCCTGGAGGCTCCGTTCAAGCGACCGGACCCTGAAGGAAAGGGATAGGAACAGCCCACCGAGCGAAAGCATCATCAGTGTAGCCCCGATAGCTATCGTGATGTCGAACCAGAGGCGCGTGACGAGTGCCAGCGTCGCGAAGACAAGGATGACAATGAGAATAATATCGCGCGCGTACTCACGAATATCCATGCTTTTAGATAATGAAGACCAACTAATTAAACTAACTATGACAGAAGGAGTCGTGGCATGAATCCAAAATCCGCTATCCCTTTGATAGGGATGCCGGTAATGCTCCTGCTTGTCGAAATGGGCGCTTTACTGCTCTCTCTTCCCATGAAAGAAGCGGGTATCATGGCATTCCAGGACCCTTCCTCGGCGATAAACCCCCTGATCTTTATAGGAATACTTCTCGCATTCACTGCGGTCCTCTTAATTCTCCTGCGATACCGATACCGGTCCCTGATTATGGTAATCATCGCCGTATCCATCTACTTCACGTTCGTGTACATATTCGGATCGATAACGGTCCTGTTTGCAGGAAGTACCCTCTTGGGAATTACACTTCCGCTCGTTATCGCAGGTCTTGCACTTTTTGTTCTGTACCGGTTCCCCGAATGGTATGTTATCGATATACTCGGGATTCTTATTGCCGCGGGGGCAGCTTCAATATTCGGGATTTCCCTCGATATAATACCCGTCGTAATCCTCCTCGTGATCCTTGCCGTGTATGATGCCATATCGGTCTACAAGACGAAGCATATGATCACCCTTGCCGAAGGAGTGATGGAGATGAAAACTCCCATTCTCTTTGTCATACCAAAAAATACCACCTATTCCTATATCCGGGACGGAATTGGTAAGATCGGGGACGGGGAGCGGGGAGCGTTCATCCTCGGCATGGGAGACCTCATCATGCCCTCGATACTTGTCGTATCAGCTAATGTCTTTATTCAGGCAGGATCCAGTTCTTTTGTAAATATTCCTGCTATCGGCACGATTATTGGATCAGTTGCGGGTCTCCTCGTGGTACTCTGGTTTGTCAACAAGGGAAAACCCCAGGCCGGTCTCCCTCCTATCAACAGCGGAGCGATACTGGGATTTCTCGTCGGTTGCGCTGTCAGTGGCAGCTGGGCCTGGGCTGGTTTCTGATTTTTATCTGTTTTGTGGAAATCTCTTGTTATAACATATCCTTTTAAAAAAATCCCGACAGGGAAAGGTTTTTGCCCCTCCCTACGTCCTCCCCATCGGGATACCATTCAACAGGGTTAACCGGAGACAAAGAAACTAATCGTTTTTCGGGACAATCCCTATTCCGACCGGATTCGCCATGATGACATGGCCGGTCTCATGATGCTTCAGATGATTTGAACCTGTCCGCCATTTACGAGATTATCGTGGAATTTTGCAGGAAATGGAATACCCAGTTTCAACAAAACCGACACGGGAATTCCGATCCCGGGCCGATAAGAGGATTGGTACGTGGTCTCGCCGGTTAATTATCAGCATGCAGGGGCTTCGGCAGGAACCGGTTCACGCCAGTATTCGAGGAGTTGATTGAGAACTTCCCCGATTCCGGATCCATCACAGGTCGACATGCCTGGGTATCCATCGATGGACCGGATATCGGATTTGTTTGCTACGACAATGAAAGGGATCTCCATCGAAGTCTTGAGTTCTTCAGAAAGGCGGACCTGGTCTTCGAGCGGGAATCCGCACTGTTCACTCGGGTCGAGAATAAACAGGATTACGTCGGCGATATTTGCAATGGCGGCCATCGCCTGTCGTTCTATAGGATTTCTCTCTTCAGGAAGCCGGTCCAGCACACCGGGCGTATCGATAAACTGCATCCGCTTACGCCCTGATATCCTGTGGCCGACGATTACGCCTTTTGTGGTGAAGGGATAAGAGGCAACTTCCGGAGATGCGGATGAAACAAGCCTGATAAACGATGATTTGCCGACATTCGGGTACCCGGCGACCACGACCGTGAAAACATCCTCTATATGAGGTAGTTTCCTGATCACGTTCCTCACATCGTTGAGAAACCTGAGATCCGGATCGATCTGGTGAACGACAGAGGCAAGCCTTGCAACAGCTCTTTTCCGGGATGCCAGAGGGTCGCCTCCTTTTCTTGTCTCATAAACCAGGTCGGGCCCGTGAAGACGTGCCCACCGGGCTGCCCACCCGATCGCTCCCAGTGATTTTTTCAGGCGGGGAATTCCATACAGGATATCAACCGTCTCGTAATAGAAGGGGGGGAGGGTTTCAAACTCAGGAAAGGTCTGGATGATGTGGACCAGCCGGTCATGGATCGAATGACTGACTGCTCTTACGAAGTCCTGGTTAGCGCGGTCTTTATTTGTCTTAAGTTTCATTTTAGCCGCAGCACGCCGAAAACAACGGTCGAGGACCTCATCAGCGGTCGGTACGGTCGGGATTTTTTCAAATTCCACGAGTATTCAACCTAACCTATTTATGGTACTCAAATGATTAATCATTATGGATCTCTCCCTTATCCAGAAAGATATTCTTATCACGCTGATTTCACTGTATCATCAGCATTCCCATCCGATTAAGGGTGAAGAAATTGCAGAGGTGATAAAACGGAACCCCGGTACCGTCAGGAACCAGATGCAGGCGTTAAAGGCGATTGGACTTGTCGATGGTGTTCCGGGACCAAAGGGAGGGTATTACCCGACAGCACTTGCCTACAATGAACTCGACCTCAATAACTCGGATGAGGAGTATGATGTCCTGATATCGAGAGACGGGGAATTCATAAAAGGTGCAAAGGTTTCAGAAATTGATTTCACGACTCTCTGTCATCCCGATATCTGCCATGCCCTCGTCAAGCTTATCGGCAGTGCAAAAATTTTTGAAATCGGGGATATGATTACGATCGGGCCCACCCCTGTGAATAAACTTCTCATCAGGGGAGAAGTCTATGGCAAGGATGAGGTTGAACAGTCGCTCCTTATATCTACGTACGAAATGATCTCCCTCCCGAAAAAAGCTATACGGAACTATATGAGCACGCCGCTTCTCACCCTGTCGCGGAATTCAACCCTCATGGATGCCCTTCACCTGTTTAATACCCGGCATATTCACGGAGCGCCCGTGATCGATAATGATGCTCTCGGAGGAATCATTACGCTCTCTGATGTTGCGAAGGCGGTTGAACAGGGGTTTCCGTTGACTACGCCCGTCAGCCTCGTGATGACCCAGGACGTCGTGAAGGTCTCCGCCGATGTGCAGTTGTTCGAGGTGATCACCCGGTTCAAGGAAAAGGAGATAGGTCGTCTGATCGTCGAAGAGAATAACCACCCCATCGGAATACTGACCCAGTCAGATATCATCCGGGTTTTCCCATCGCTCTGAAATGCCACCGTGAAAGCCTGTAATACTAGTGCAGCCGATAGCACCGGCCCTTTGTTTCTCAAAGATCACCGTACCTGGTGTATCTGATTCTGACAATATTGCCGTATTCTAAATCTTTTTTTTTTGAAGATTTCAGGCTTGTTGGCCCCCTGAAATTATATGAATTCGGCTCTTTTTCAATTCATTATATTCCGTTTGCATTCGATTAATCCAAAAACCCGAGCCACCGGGACTCCGCTCGGCCGGTGTGGCGACCGGTCAGGATAGCGGGAGATTAGAAAAATGCCTCCGTTTATTGGTGCCCGG
>DATKKE010000067.1:0-33277 GCA_035543455.1 Methanoregulaceae archaeon | reverse complement strand
AATCTTCAATCTCGGGATTTTCAGAATTTGATAACAACAGGTAATATTATCACTTTATAGCTGTAGAGAAACAGTATGCCAGATCAGACCGATTATAATGTGTTGCATGCCATTATTTGCCCGCATTGCGGCCACAAATGGTTATCCTCAGATCTATCGCCAACAATTCGTTGTAAGAAATGTAACAGAACATTTCCGAATACCAATCCAAATGCAAAAAAGACCTGAGAAGGAACCTACCATGGAAAACCTTATTATCAGTCTTGATTTTGATAAAAGCAAATTTCCGAATAAACATACATGTGACGGTGAAGATATCTCTCCTCTAATACGCTTGGACAGAATCCATTCAAAATACCTGGCGATTGTCCTTGACGACATTATCGGACCGTCAGAGATATTTACCCACTGGCTGATTTGGAATTTTGAGGCAAGGGATAGTATTCCGGAAAATGTTCCAAAACAGGCAGAAATTGCAGAGCCGTTTAAGGCTATCCAGGGCACCAATGATTTTGGCACGATTGGCTATCGAGGACCCTGCCCGCCACCTGGGGAAGGGCATAGTTATTATTTCAATGTATATGGATTTGATATACCGTTAGACATCGCTCCGGGCGCAAAAAGAACTATCCTCATGAAGGCCATGGAAGGTCGTATGGTGCAATACGGGGGTCAGGCAATCGCTGTGTATCAAAGATAAAATTTTGGTTGATATGGCAGACATGGCGATCCAGATGGAACCGTTTATTTATATATTAGATCCGTCTATTCACATTCGTGATATCATGGCTGGGACGCCCGAACACATACAAGAGTTGGTAAATGACCTCAAAAATAAAAATGAAAATATCCGCTGGGGGGCAGCATTTGCTCTTGTAAAAATTGGAGAACCGACAGTAGAGTCACTGATACATGCTCTTGACGATCCGGACAGTATTGTAAGACTTCGTGCTGCCTGGGCATTGGGAATTATCAGAGATGGAAGGGCTTTAAGGCCTTTAATCTCTGCTCTCAGGGACGGAGACTGGTCTGTACGAATGCGAGCCTCTGATGCACTGGGAGAATTAATGGATAATTCAGCGGTTGAACCGTTGATCAGTTTATTTCGTGATGAAAATGAAAATGTGCGAAGACATGCCGTCATGGCTATCAGCAAAATCGGCGATAAGTCAGCACTCCCAAAACTTGAGGTTGTTTTGCGAGATGCTGACTGGCGGGTTAGGATGGCTGTGGTTATGACCTTTGCTTTATGGGATGGTACCATTCCTCAGAATTTGAAAGCACTCGCCCTTAATGACAAAAATGACGATGTCAAAAGAATCGCCAAATCAATATTAAAGGAATGATTCAGTGGTTTTTTACTGAAGTGATCGGACCTCAATTTGGAATGATATGGTTCATATCTATCCATCATATGCAGGGGCCATCCAGACCTGTGCAAGATGGATCTTTCGGTCAATCGCGTAAGTCCTATACTTTTAAACCTTAAATTCCCAGTCGGCCCACCAATAGGCTGTTCCAGCATCGGGTTTCCGGGTGGTGATGATGCCATCAGCTTCATCACCATGAAACTAACAAGCTATCATCATGGAAGTCGAACTGACAGGAACCACCGTACCGGTGAAATTACGTCAGATGACACGGGAAGAGGCAGACATAGTCATAGACTGGGCGGCAGACGAAGGGTGGAACCCGGGTCTGCATGATGCCGATGCTTTTTTCCAGACAGATCCTTCCGGATTTTTTGCGATTGAGGCCGGAAAAACATTGGCAGGTAGTTTCGCACTCGTGAGGTACAACGATGATTTCATGTTCGGAGGCCTCTATATCGTTCATCCCGACTACAGGGGCAAGGGAATTGGAAGGGCAATGCTTGATTTTACCAGGGACTATGCCGCAGACCATAACCTCGGCATTGACGGAGTTTTTGCAATGCAACCTGTTTATCAGAAGGCAGGGTTTAAATTTGCTTACCGGAATATCAGGTTTGAAGGAATAGGCGGAGGAAACATCGACAGATCCCTCACGATACTCCGGAAGGTGCCCTTTCCAAGAGTGCTTGTTTACGATAGTCTCCATTTCCCGGCCGTCCGGGAGAATTTCCTGAAACATTTCATCTACCAGCTGGACAGCACTGGTTTTGCGGCAATCGAAGGCGACTCGCTCACCGGGTATGGATTTGTCAGGAAATGCAGAAATGGCTATAAAATAGGACCCCTGTTCGCCGATACCGAGGAAATAGCGGAGATGATATATTCTGCCCTCGCCTCAGTTGCCGGAAAGGAGCCCCTGTTCCTCGATGTCCCTGAATTAAACAAAGCTGCTGTGATGCTCGCGCAATCACATGGTATGAAGGAAGTTTTCGGGACTGCACGGATGTACACAAAAAAGGTTCCAAAATTGCCATTAAACCAGATCTTCGGGGTCACCACGTTCGAGCTGGGATAATCATTTCCCGGTTCCTCCTTCTTACAAGACCGGATATGATGGAGATACGGAATTTACCTGATTAAATATATTGATGGATAGGTACATACATGCTACTATCAGTGACTGGAAATGAAAAAATCCTGATAGTCGAGGACGACTCAATTATTGCCGTCACTATTGAGGGCAGGTTGAAGGAATTCGGCTATAAGGTTGTTGGGAGAGCAGCGACAGGAGCCGACGCGATTAAAAAGGCACTGGATCTCGAACCCGACCTGGTCCTGATGGATATCCACCTGAAAGGACCCGTTGACGGTATCGAGACGGCTGAAACGATCTATGGCATCCATAACATCCCTGTGGTCTACCTGACCGCATTTTCAGATGAGGCAACGCTTGAAAGGGCACAAAAAACATCCCCTTTCGGTTATATTGTAAAACCGTTCACCGACAGCACATTAAAGACCACGATACGGCTCGCATTGATAAAACACAAAGCTGAAAAAAAGGACTCTGATCTGGAAGACCTTATGATATGGGAATAAACAGGTATAATTCGGATACCACATGGCATTAATTCTGGACCCGGTTGCCCTGCTGGGCGTGATCCTGTCTGCGACCATCGGCATACTTGCGATTGTCGTCTGTTATGAAAATAAGAAGATAATGCCGTTATTTATCTCGATCGGTTTCTGGTTGTTCGCAATTTCCTTTATCATCGCAGGCTACGATATGTTCCCCGGCCAGGTCAGTGCCGTCCTCATTACAAGGATGTTCGGCTTCGTTTCCATTCTACTCGCTCTCTTTTTTTACATTGGCGAAGTGAACAGGCAGAATTCCCTCCTCCTTGAAAAGAATGAATGTCTCAAATCTGAGATCGCAGTCAGGAACAAGGCAGAAGAAGCGATGAGATTATCAGAACGACAGCTATCGGATATCATTAATTTTTTACCGGACGCCACGTTTGCCATTGACCTCTCGGGAAAGGTCATCGCATGGAACCGGGCTATTGAAGAGATGACCGGAATCAATAGCGGCCAGATCGTCGGGAAAGGCAACTACGAGTACTCTCTGCCGTTTTATGGGGAACGGCGCCCAATCCTCGTAGATCTGGTGCTGAACGATAATCTGGAGGAGGAAAAAACATACCCTTCTATTACAAAAACCGGTGAAAAAATTATTTCAGAAAAATTTATTCCGATACTGTACGGGGGCAGGGGGGCATATCTCTGGCTTATCGCCTCGCCTCTTTTCGACACAAACGGGACGCTGATAGGTGCCGTGGAATCCATTCGCGATATTACGGACTGGAAGCAGTCCGAAGACAGGATAAAACACGCACTCGCAGAAAAGGACGTGTTATTGAAGGAGATCCATCACCGGGTTAAAAACAACCTCCAGGTCGTCTCCGCTCTTATCGAGCTCCAGATACACTACATGAAGGATATCAACAGCATCAACACGCTGCGGGACAGCCAGAATCGCATACGCACCATGGCACTTATCCATGAGACGCTATACCGGTCCCATGACCTCGCCAGGGTGGAGTTCCCGACCTATATCAAAAAACTTGTTAATGCACTCTTTGATTCGTACAACGTGAAGGAGGAAACGATATCAATGGTATATCACATCGACCCGATCGAGCTCGACGTGGATACTGCCGTCCACTGCGGGCTTATCATTAATGAACTCGTTTCCAATTCATTCAAACATGCGTTTCCCGAAGGACGAAAGGGAGAGATAGCAATCGAATTCTACCAGCAGGAAACAACATATTTCCTTAATTATCGCGACAATGGCATCGGAATCCCTGAAGGAATCGATTTTCAGACGACGGAGAGCCTGGGGCTGAAACTATTGAACCTCCTCGTCACCGAGCAACTTGAAGGGAGGATCGAGACGATTCGGGAAAACGGTACCCGGTATACTATAACATTCCCCGTAAAATAACGTTCAGAATATCCAGCATACGAGTAGGTACCCGGTCTGTCGGGCCATGCAGAAAGGGGATGAAAAATCCCTTCCTGTCGGATTTTTTTTAAGGAGATGTTACAACAAGAGGGATTCAACAGAGCTTATGTATTTACATTGATGGATGAAATTGATGGTATTCACCCTGAACAACTCTCCTGCAGGTTTGTATTACATCCGTTATCCCGGGAAATCCTTGCGAATATCTATGTTCCGGCGGATTGATCCCTCTATCCCCTTTAGTTTCTCTATCCCGTTTTCACCATCCCGGTAATAAAAAAGAAGGAGGTGAAAATAATCTCCGGTCAAATCCTGAAAATTCTTCCTGTAACGGACCTCGACGGTGGGATCACCTACAAATCCTTTGATCGAGATGAAATCTTCTTTTTCGAAGGAGAAGTAGGGCAGTTTCATAGGGGAGAACAGGCTGATCGTCCCGAAATTGCGGAGGAAACTGAGGAATTCTTCGGTCAGAGGTTCATCGAGGAGAAATTCCTTCATCAGAGACCCGTCGACGCAGACTTTGGATTGCACCGATCGGATTATTCGCATTCATTTTCCCCTATAACCTGCTTATTATAATTCTTTCCTGGATAACCGGTACGATGACACAGCCGCATATGGTATAAAAACATGAAAATAATATTTAGAAGATCAGAACTCAAGTGGTGCGAACCCTGATGTCCCGACTTTACCATATTCCTTGCTAATTTTTGGATCGAGGTTACAGACAGGACAACGGTAACTGTCAGGAAGTTTTTCAAATGGGGTTCCCGGTTTTATCCCACGATGGGGTTCTCCACGGGCCTGGTCATATACGTACCCGCACACGCTGCATATATACCGGGTCGGGATCCATTCGTCGAATCCCCATTTACCGATCTTTCCTTTCCCCTCCATACCACAGATAGGGCATACATAACTCTCGGGCAGGTCTTCAAATGAGGTTCCTGCCAAAATCCCATTATGCGGTTCTCCCCTTGCAGGGGAGTAGATGTATCCGCATAGTCTGCATTTATATCGATTTGCCACTGCCATTCGGAACAGCTCCGGATTCGTGCATGTGCAAGCCTTCCACAGGGTCTGCCGGAAGGCCTGATACATAGTGATACCACCGGGATAAGATAAATGTACGGATGGTTCCACGAGTACGATCACCTGTCCGGATTGTGCAGGTCATAAGAATAATGAGGTTGTACTCACCATGGGGTTCTGGTTGTAACGTATACCTGTCCAACCAGGAATAATGGAAATGGAAGCCGCCCGATCGATCCTGCTAATCTTGATCGTTGTTGTCCTCATCGTTTATATCGCAGGTTTTGTCATACCCAGGGGGCCCCCGGAGACCAATACCAGCAGTGTCCTCTCCACCGTCGAGATCCGGGACTACCAGGGGCAAAAACTTGATTCTGTAACTGATTTTCGTGAAAATTCCATCAAGGGACCCCAGCATATCAACATAACTACCTATCAGCTGGCGGTAGGGGGGCTTGTTGATCGTCCCCTGAATCTGACCTACGGTGAAGTACTGGCATACCCGCACTATGAAAAAGTTGTCACGCTCCATTGCGTCGAGGGTTGGGATGCAACAGTCCTCTGGGACGGTGTGCGGGTTATCGACCTCCTTAACGAAGCGGGAGTCCGGCCCGGGGCCAATACCGTGATTTTTTACGCGTACGATGGCTATTCAACATCCCTGCCTCTCGATTTTGTAAAAAATAATAATATCCTGCTCGCCTCAGGGATGAATAACGTCACATTACCTGTTGATCGGGGCTTTCCCTTCCAGCTGGTTGCCGAGGACAAATGGGGATATAAGTGGATAAAATGGGTGACGAAAATTGAACTTTCCGACGATCCGGGATACCGGGGTTACTGGGAACAAAGGGGATATTCCCTGAATGGGAATCTCAGCGAGTCATTCTTCAGCTGATCCGGTGATTACATGAATGAATGTATAATTAACACGGCCCCAGGTTACAGGGAAATTACAACTCCAGGGAGGTGTTGTTCATGAAGCACCCGGCCATCAGACGTATCGTGGCGTGGGCCCTTGCCGTGGTGACCGTTCTGTTTCTCGTGTCCGGTTTTGGGATAACGTCCGCAGACATCGTGACGCCCCTGACCCTCGGTGTCCTCGGAAAATCGGTCTCGTACCAGATCCATACCTATCTCTGGGGACCGTTTATCATCCTGTTTCTCCTTCACGTATACCTGAACACAAGAAAAGGGCTCTGCAGGTAGTAAATTTGATGAAAAAAATAAACCTTTCAATTGCAATTATTCGTTCCAATGGAAATGCGATTTTATAATCCCGCAACCGAGACTACCGCTCGTTTTAACCTGGATCTCATTATCGATGAACGTGTGCGATACACCCTGTCATGTGCAGCTCTGCATTCTCCTTTTATCAGTGCTGGTTCAGTAAACAGGGTCTGAATCCGGCTGATGTCCGTGAACATGAAGACTCTTTCCCTTTCCCTTCCCGGCATCCCGGGAACAACTATTAACTGTATATTAAGAGGGAACACCAAAATTTGTGTCAGTTTCGATGAACCGGAGGCCTGTCGCCGTATTGGGTAAATGAGGCCGGAACGGCTGGTTGACAAGCCCCAAAACTCCGTGGGGATGTAATCATCCTCAAGAATACCCGGAGTATTCAGCTCGTTTCATATGATACAATCGACGAATTATTTAAGCAAAACCACACATATGATAATGCTCTTGATATGGCACCTGGCTTTATTGTTTTGCCGGACCCCCCAGAAACTGGCATCAACCCCCTAGCAGGTATACCAGACTCAAGAGCACCCTCTTCATTCTGATCGTCCATACTTGTTCCAATTCAACGACGCCTTTTGCCGGATACCCGGGCCAGGGGTTATTCACGCATCAATGGACTACTAAAACGTTTTTTGCGCCAGGTTTGCATAAATATCCTTACCCTAGACATTATTAATTAAAAACTACAAAATAGATGAGAGATTAATGACCGACACTATCTCCGCACTTATTTATTCTTTTGGAGCGCTTTTCGTCATTCTCGATCCCCTTCTCTCGGTCCCGATCTTTACATCGCTGACAAAGGGCCAGACCCCGGCAGAAATTAACCGCCAGGCGCTCATCGCTGTCGCTGTTGCCGGATTCCTGATGTACACCTTCCTGATTTTTAATTTCCTGATATTCGATGTACTAAGGATCAGCCTCGCCAGCTTCCAGGTAGCCGGGGGTATCCTGTTGTTCATCCTCGGGATGCAGATGTCCCTTGGGATCGATATAGGAAAACAATCGAAGGACCATTCAAAAACAGTGGCCGGAGTGGTAATCGGCACGCCACTCCTTTGCGGGCCGGGTGCGATTACTACGGTACTCCTGCTCTCGAAGGATTATGGAATGATCGTCCCGGCACTGGCAATTGCTCTTTCACTCCTGGCAACATGGATTATTCTGAAATATTCCGCATATATTCAGAAACTGCTCGGCGAATGTGTTACCGACATCATGGCGAAAGTCCTCGGTATGCTCGTGGCCGCGATTGCCGTAAAGATCATTGTCGACGGGATCATGGGACTGGTGTTAATACCCGGTACTCATTAATTCCTATAGGAACTGAACCCAGACATACAAGGTTAGCATGAATACCCTCGAAGAAAAACTCGGATACCGATTTTCTGATTCCTCGCTGCTCGCCAGGGCACTGACAAGAAAGGCGCACGCAAACGAGCAGAGGCAACGTAATGTGCCATGTGAAGACCAGGAGGTCTATTGTACACTTGGTGATGCTGTCCTGAAAACGGTATTAATTGATCTTCTGATACAATCGGGTGCATCCACACCTGATATCGTCACCCAGAGAAAAAAAGAACTTGAAAGAGAGGAGAATCTTGCTTCTATAGGAAAAAAGCTCGATATAGGTTCTTCAATCAGATTAGGAAAGGGAGAGATCAGGCAAAATGCAGGAGAACAGCCCTATGTTCTTGCGGAGACGATGGAGGCAATCATCGGGGCTATTTTCCTTGACGGAGGCTATTCAAGTGCTGAAACTTGTATCAAGGACTGGTTTGGCACTCTGATACCGGAATAGCCGATTAACCGGCCAGATACAATTCCGGAAAAATTACCGCAGAACCTGGTTCAAAACCGGTAATTAAGACTGAATTACAAAAGGCCAGGACAGCCTTATCAATACCAAAAAACAGGTAATAAGATTGAGGGTTCTTAGTACCTGAACACCGTATTATACGTCACTGATTTTGCACCGAAAAACGCCCTGCAGAATTCCGCAGTCTTTTTCGGGGGATATTCCTTGCAGCTGAATATATCGAGATACGCTGCATTGGTATCATTCGCGAAATGTCCGGAGATGAGTGAAGTCTCAATCAGCTGGGTCATCGAATAGCCGGCGACGCGATCGTCCTGGCCAAAATGAACGATTGTCGGTTCTCCGAATCGTTTCATGTCGATAAAATCGCACAGTCTGATAATAAAGTCCCTGATCTTAACCGGGTCTCTGATAGTTTCCGGATTGCAGTTCCGGAGATCAACATTAACGACGAGTCCCCAGGCTTTCTCTTTCTTGAACTTCTTGATGATATCTTCGTCCGTAATTTTTTGCATTAATACTTCATTTTTCATATTGGTCATGTACACCTCTCCTGATTTCGCAACGCTTTTCATTGCAAAATTCATTATAATTTGATTTTTCTATACCTGACTTAAAGTTATTTGTTGGACGATGCGATAATCCGGCAATTCTTTTCAGGATTCGCTTAGAACCCTCACGTTTGCATCAAGATCGCACCAGGGACCTGGAATGCAAAGAAACAATGTATTGATCTGTACATTTCAGGATATTCCTATGCATTTCCGGAAAATTTAACACGATGCCGCAATGATAAAAACGAGTCAAATCCCGTATTCTTTTTGGATTTAGCAGAAATGTTAGTAAATGGCACCCCCCCGCAGGCTTTCTAACCATTCAAGCGGCGAATTGTTGATGGATTTTTGAAAGATTCCCGTTGGTAACCTGGTAAAATCTATGAAAGAATCCGCTTGAGATCTTCCCTTTTCGCATAATACACTTCTGTCATACGATCGGGATGATAGCGCATTTTCGCTTCACGGAGGCCGGGGACACCCATATCACTTTCCCGGTTGATATACAAAAACCTGCCCTCAAGAAACCGGGCGGTCTCAGCGTTTATTGCCTTGTAGATCCCTTCACAATCGGGCAGCCCTTTTTCAAAATGAACGAGGGCTGTCGTCTCGTTTAATGGTTCGAAGAGTGCCATGGCTCCGATTGAGCCGTGTACCCGGATTGCGATCCCGGATAACCCGAGCTCGGTGAAATGTTCCACTGCATAGAAGACTGCATCTTTTTCGTTTTCGAGGATGGGTTCTGACTGACAGTTCTTCCATTCGCACCACTTTATGAGGAAATCGCGTATTTCAGTAAGGTTACTCCCCGTCACCGGTTCGACAGAGGGCTGGCAGTTCCTGTTGAATTTATGAAGGTGGTTACGGATCTTCACGTACGGTTTTCCGGGGAGATCAGCAAGATTTTTCGCGAGATAAAGATATTCAAAATAGCTCCGGTCCGGGTAAAGAGTTAAAGACGGATAACAACTGGTTATCCATGATTTCGCGGGATCGTCAACGAGGACCAGTGGCATCTCATCTCCTTCCTGGACTGCAAGCCGTATCACGTCATCGAGGAGCATGGTGTCGCGGGAACCAATTGGCGGACGGAATGTAGTTTTTTCGTCAATAGTGCTCGATATTATGATATTATTCCGGACATGAGCGAACTCATAATGAGCATAATGGTTCCAGCATACCATATTTGTGAAGGTGTTATCACTGTGTACCTGGGGGTACTTTGCATAGTGTCGTGCGAACAGGTCCCGGTCTCCGATGGTAACCGGGTGAAAATCACTCTTCGATAATATCCCCGTCACCCCCTTTTCCGGCTCCTGAAAAGATCATTGGTATGTAACCCTCCATCCGGGTGAACCCTGCCGGGGTATAAAATTTTTCTGTCCCCGGCTCTGCAATCAGCCCGATCCAGGTAATACCCCTGATTTCGCAGGCTGATATGAGTGCGGTCATCAGGCGCCTGCCGACCCCAAGCCTGCGATATTCCTGAACGACTACCACATCCTGTATGTATGCATCCGCTACACCATCAGAAATTACCCGACCCATGGCAACTGTTTCGCCGGTCTCATGATCGATTCCCACGGCGAATGCAAGCGATCCCGATATCACCTGCCTGATTCCTTTGAGGTCCCATTCTTCCTTCCACCATCCACCGATGCGGTACAAATGCCTGATGGCTTCATTATCCCATTCCCTGACAAGACGGATTTCAATCTGCTTCATAGAGCTGGCATCTTCCCTACCAGTGGTATATTTTCCCTGGTATGGAGGTTTGGCGGGAACCCCCGAGACCTGTGGCTGATTAACATATGGAAAAAATACCCCCGGAATATGCGAGTACTATCGGACGTTGTAAGGCATAATTCTTACCTGTCGGATTGTAGGGATTTTCCACCCTGACCATGGAAATTTACTTAACGATCATGTACCCGTGTCTTTAACCCCGGTTATCATATTGATTTTTATACAAAGAAACATTATATCAAATCGCGGATATGGCATCAGGGAGAAGGCATCGTCTCCCTGTAGTGCCTGAAGTATCTGCTTACCGATCAACGTACTAAAATCCGATTACCTACCGGTGTCCGAGCACTGGTCTCCAGGAGAATAATGATGAATGTTTTCAAGACTGAAGGGTATCACAGGCCCGGGCTAATCTTTCTCGTGGTCATATTGATACTTCTGTCATTTACCATGGTTCAGGGGTCCTGCAATGACTTTATTCAATCCAGCTTTGAACCCTTCCCTCCCGGCGGATATATAGGTGGACCGTCGCCATTCCCGCAAGTAGACCCGAACCAGGGAAGCACCTGCCCTTTCACGCCCGATAGTTCTACGGGTCCTTCCAATCCGTTCCCTCCCGGCGGATATGTGGGTGGAGCATCGCCATTCCCGCAAGTAGACCCGAACCAGGGAAACCCCTGCCCTTTTGATCCCCAGAGTACAACCGGATCGTCATCGGCAATCCAGGCGATAAAGAGCACAGATTGTAACCAGGGCAGTTCGGGAACAACCGGGGGAACAGGAACAACAAGTGGATCCGGAGGTACGCAGGGAACCACATCCGGGGGCACGTCCGGGGGCACTTCTGGCAGCTCAGCCATTTTCGATTGCCCTCTTTATCCAGGAATTAATAACAATCCAACAGGTACTTCAACACCAGCACCGACTATCGTCCCGCAGCCGGTCATTAAACCCGTTCCCCAGGAACCTGGCCAGGTCAGTTACACTGCCACGGGATGGTCGGATATTACCTACAAAATGCCCACCGATCCCAACAAAGACGGGCTTTATGAGGACCTGAATGGAGATGGTCATACCGATTTTACTGATGTGATCCTCCTGTTCAAGGACATGGAGTGGATCCAGGCGAACGAACCGATCCAGTATTTCGATTTTGACGGGGACCACATGGTTACCTTTCACGACGTGATCACGGTATTTCGGGACATACCTGTCTGATAAACGTCATAATTAGGAAACCAATTTTTGGCCCTGTTGATATCCTGAGATTAATAATTCCAGTCCCTTTTCAATTCATCTGCAAAATGGTTTATATTCAGACGCTCCAGGGGCTCTGCCCCTCGCTTTAGCGTCCCCGGTCAGGATAATGAGAGATCTGAATAATTATCTTCCTGCTTCATTGCCCTGTAACCTTTTTCAATGGCTATCATAATGGGGGAGGGGCAGAGAGGGGGTGAAATCCCCTCATACCGGAATTTTTTTTTACTTTCTATCCCAAAAAACCCTTGAACATGGTTACAATTTCACGAACAAAATGGCAGCATCCACAATCGCTCCGAGTTCATCGATGCCGAACCGTTCCGAGTTCAGGATAATATGGTATGGGTTCATGTCAGCGATATCGATATCGTAATACATGCGGTACCTCGTCGCTTCGCTCTTCTCCCTCTCAATTGTGGTGCATAATGCAGTCTCCTCATCCTCGACCACATCGCGGAACTGTATTCTCTTTATCCGGCAGGAAATCGGGGCGTTAAGCCATATCTTCAGATCGGCCGAAGGCACCATCCAGCCCGAGAGTCTTCCTTCAACGATGATGGCATCGCGTGATTCTGCAATTTCCTTCTGACGGAGGTCAATTTTTTTGTCGATCGCGGGATCCCGTTCCGCGAGTTCACCGAATTCAGCGAGGGTCATAGAATGTTCCTTCGCCATCTGGCGGAATACCTCACCGGCTGAAATCAATTGAAAATTATGTTTCTGGGAGAGGTACCTGGCCAGTGAGGTCGTCCCGCTTCCGGGAAGTCCGCTGACCGTGATACGCATCAGATACCACCGATGTTCAGGGTTTTCCTGATAACCTGGCTGATTGCGAGAGAGCACATCAGGTACCAGAACATCCATGCCGGGATGATCCCAAGAATAATTGCCGCCGCGAGGGGATTGGACCCGAAAAACGGCATCGCGATATAGGTCGTGTGGTCGGTTGACAACCGGAACAGCAGCCAGAAAAAGATCGGAACGGTAAGGAGAAGGATGTATGCCATCGGTTTGAACTGCCCCTGTGAGAGCTCCAGCTGCTCTTTCATCATCCTGTCGCGTTTCCCATCTAATTTTTTTATCCGTTTCTCATCCTGGGAGAGCTGGGCTTCACGGTATTCTTTCTGGAACTCCTTCATCCTCTCTTGCGATTCCTGCATCTTCTCGTAGTCGATCGTATATTTCTGGATGAGCGACGAATATAGTGCTGTCAACGTCGACAGGATAATAATCAGGATGAAGAATGGAATTTTCAGCGCGTCGACAAGAGGTCCCAGCCCACCGTTGATAATATTTCCAACACCATAACGGATGAAAGGTACGCTATAAGAAAGGATCAGGAGCATCGCAAGGACGAGTGCGATATATCCTCCGTATTTTTTCATATCAGCCATTGAAGTCACCGGAGGACCGCGGCCATTTCAGTTACCGCCTTTTCGAGCAGGAAATCAGGGTTATGAACAATTTTTACTGTGCAGCCCGTAAGTGTCGCATAGGCTGCGCCAAAGGAGCGGTTAAACTGCTGATGCTCGGCAATTCCCCCCGAACCTTCCATGTCCCGTTCTCTTGTTTCATCTCCAAGCCGCCTTAAAAGGATCTGGTCCTCGTCGGTTTCGACAAGGATTATAACATCCGGCATGATCTCGCGCAAGACCCATTCCGGGAGGCCCGGAAGGTACCCTGTAGGGGTTTTCACGGATGCATGGGTATCAATAATGAGGTTCCCCTGAATTTGCGCGATTGCCTTTGCGGCGAGCTGCTGGAGACGTTTCTGAACATCTTTCCCCAGTCTTCGCATCTCGTCCCGGTCTTTTGCATATCCTTCCTTCTGTGCGATTTCAAACATGAAGGTTCCGAAATTAAGGGACTGGTACGTGATGCCCTCATCTTTCAGTTTCGCGAGGGCTTCATTTACCACCGTGGTCTTGCCGACACCGGGTACACCGGTAATAATTATTTTCTTTCCAGCCATCTACGACACACCAGAATAAAGGAATTAGCTCCCTTGGAATTATTCTTTTCCAAAGAAGGTCCGCATAAACGGATACATTTCCATGATCTGCTGGCTCGCGATCTCCTCATAGAGCCGGTACGTTATACTCACCGTCAGGAGCAGCCCCGTGCCGCTGACCGCACCTATTACACCGAACAGATTGGCGACGACACTTAATATTCCGATAAAAACACCGCCGATTACCGTCACGCGGGGGATATAGCGGTCGAGATATTTTTCAAGTACCTGCGGATTTCTGCGATAACCGGGTATGGACATCCCCGACTGCTGGATTTGTCGCGCGACATCTTTTGAATCAAGTCCCGCGGTCTTAATCCAGAAGAGGGCGAAGATCGCTCCACCCACTATCATTACTGTCGTATCGATACCAAGCCTGATCAGGATCTGCCAGGGTTCGTTGGGAATCGGATACGCCCACCACATCCACTGGCTCGGGCCATTAATCGGTGCCAGGTAGTACATCAGCCCGTTTATCGGCTGTGTCCCCTGGAACGTACCGAATATCGTGATACCGATATTGGAGAGGAACAACCCGACCATCTGGATATTCGCCTGGAGCACACGGACAAGGATCATCGGAAGGACGCTGGCATAAATCAGTTTAACCGGGAACCTCGCTCTTGCTCCCCTTACCTGTGCATGGGCAAGCGGGATTTCGATGCGGGTCGATTCCACGTACACAATGACCAGGAAGATTATGATAGTCGTAATGAAGGCAATGATTTCGGGGCCCATGAACTGGATGAAATTCGCTCCGCTTGCTATAACGGAAACGATCCTCGGGAAGAACCCCACAGGATAGGCATCGTTTACCGGGGCCCAGTTGATGAACCCGTTGATAAGAGCCTCGGATATACCCGCAATAATGAAGAGACCGACACCGGACCCGATACCCCATTTGGTAACTATCTCATCCATGAAGACGACAAGAAGCCCGCCGAGACATATCTGGAGAAATATGACGAATGAAACGGCAAACAGGTTCCCCCCGAAATATTCGGCTGCAATGGCCGGACTGGGCTGCAAAAAACCACCGACGAGGTTCGGTGCGGCCTCAAGAACGATCATAACGAAAATGAGAATTTTCTGAAGGCCCATGTACATGACCTGTCCACGGGTCTCAGAGGTGTCGATACGAAGGATATCCGCACCCTTTAAGAGTTGCAGGACGATTGAGGCGGTAACAATCGGCCCGATACCCAACTGTAACAGCGATCCGCTCGAACCCGCAAGCAGGGCACGCCATAATTGGAAAATATCCTGTGATGAGGGTGCCAGCCCCCATAAATGGATATTGGTCAGTGCAAAATACAGGATTAAGATACCCGCAGTCCACATAAGTTTGTTCTTGAAGTGGACATGGCCCTCGGGGCTCTTGACCGTGGGCATTGCTGCGAGCAACGGTTCCATTCGATCCAACAGGCTTCCCATTATTTCACCGGAATATTTCAGGATCAGACAATGAGGGCCTGACCACCTGATTGTTCAATTTTTGATTTCGCCTGCACAGAGAAGGAACCGGCTGAAATTTTTATCTTTCTCGTAACGTTACCGCTGCCCAGGACCTTGTCAATGCCAATCTCCCCCGCATCTATCGTTACGATGCCTTCTTCTTCTACTGCAAGTCCGTTCGCAAGCAGTGCAGGGACCATCCGGTCGATGATACTGATATCCACAGCCCTGACCCGGGTACTTGTGGGGTTGTGAAACCCGTCTTTACCGAAGACGGGTCCTCCCATTTCCCTGTAGTACCTCACGAAGTGATGAGCATTGATACCCGCACGGCCCCTGCCGCCACGGTTACCTGCCCCGCGCCGGTTTTTATGGGTACCGCCGCCACATGTCCGCGATCCACGGAATTTTGAGCGTTTGTTTACTGGCATCCTGCTTCACCTCATTTTGTATAGGAGTGTATTTATCTCGAGACCATAGTACCCGAGCGCTCCACCCTGAGGAAACGTTCTCTTGATTGTCTTATATCCCTTGCGTGGCGGATGAAGTCGTAACACGGGCTTCATTCCGGGCATGTCCGTGAGCCTCGCGTTACCTGACGAAAGTGCCTTCGCGAATTCTGCTATGCTGCCATATGGTGAATGTTCGCGGACATACTCATCAGTCAGGGGTGAATCCCCCGTAACCTTGCCGCGCGTTTCCAGGAGGGTTGTAATAGTTCCCTCATCCACTTCCCCATAAGCCACGTAGTCCTTCACCTTCCGTATCATCCCGAGGTTTTCGGGAGTATCAGGGACAAATACACAATGGTTGATGTGGTGGAGACGAAGCATCCTGAGTGTATCCTTGATATCACGCCGGGTATTCACGACACCGCGCACCTGAACAATCCCGTACATTACTCTGTTCCCCCCGTCCGGGTCATATTAGTCGCTTTAAGGGCATTAAAAGTTGCCTTGGCGAAGTTGATCGTGGTCCTTGTCTGGCCCCTTGAAAATGTCCAGACATCCCTGATGCCGGCAAGCTCAAGCACTTTCTTGCTGATCTCCCCAGTTACGAGGCCGATTCCCTGGGGCGCCGGTTTAAGGGTGACGCGGACGCTACCGGAAGTCCCTTCAACTTTCATCGGGACCGAATGTCCTGTACCGCAGCCACATTCCCAGCTGCCGCAGCCACGCTTCACTTTGATGACATTGGTCTTTGCATGGACGATTGCCTTCTTGATGGCATCGCCGACCTGTACATCTTTCCCCTGGCCGAATCCGATATAACCGTTCCGGTTACCGACGACGACAACCGCCCGGAACTTGACGCGCCGTCCCGAGTCGGTCATCCTCTGGACCATCTGTATATCGAGAACCTCGTCTTCGAGGTCGGGCAGGAATGCATCGACGATCTCCGGCTCCTTGATGGGCCGTCCGCTCTCGAGCACATGGTCGATGCTGGTAATCTCGCCGGCAGCCACCTGTTTCCCAAGACCAGTCAGTGGAACCCATTCTACCTTTTCATACGCCATGTCATTCCAGCTCCTTCATAATCGAGTCCATCGTTTTTTCAACATTTTCAACAATACCGGCCGATTTATCGGGGGCATACTTTGCAATATGTGCTCCCTTAAGCCGTTCTTCGGGGGGAATTACCGACTCTCCGTAGGGGATATCGAGACCAGCGTCGACTGCGCCTTTCAGCGCTGCAAATACCCTTGCGCCGAGAGTCGCGCGGTTGAGGCCGATATCGAGAATTGCATGCTCCTGGTCGGCATTCAAGGCTCTCACTGCGAAGAGGGCCCCCGTGAGATACGAGGCAGGGGTGTTCGATAACGCACCCGTGTATCCATAGGAGACGAGTTCTCGCGAATTAGCCGATACTAGAGTAAAATCACCCCCCATACCTGCCAGGACGAGCTGGATAATGATATGGCTGTTTGTCTTCCTGACAACCATTCTCGGGCTTTCAGCAACGACGAGTTTCGACCTCCTGTAATAGTCGGTCTTTCCTTCTCTCCTTCGCCGGAATGGAACAAAGGATCTTGGTCCTTCCGCCATTTACTTCATCCTCCCGGTCATGATCTCGAGTTGTGCCTTCAAGTGGGCAACACTCCTGAACTGTCCGCCTGCAGCTTTGCGATACAATAGCCGGTACATATGACTGTCAACCGTGCCGTTCTCACGCATTGCTCTTAACGATTTTCGGATTGCGCGGATTTTCTGCATCCAGCGGTCCTTGGAAGAATTCCGCGCACCCGCTGCTCCTTTCCTTCGTCCGGGACCTTTGCAGTGCCCATACGCACGTTTTGCGATCTTTGCCCTGGCCCTGCCGCGGCTTACACCCCTGACCTGTTCTGCATCAATGGCTCCTTCACCGATGAGCCCCCGGATATCCTCCCGGGAAATTGCATTCTGGATATCGGTATTCCTCTCCGGATCAAACCATACCCGGTGCACCCCGCATTTGAGGAGCGCTGCAGCAATTCGTTTCTGGTTGGTAAGATCAGTCATCTGATGCTGCCTCCTCCTCTTCCGCGGGTTCTTCGTCAGGAATCGCCGTCACGATCTGTTTCAGATTCAAGACTTTCAAACCTGCCGAGATCGCCTTTTCCTGAATAATCGCACGCTTTCTGCCGCCAACCGTAGACCCAATCCTTACAGCCGACACTGCCGCATCGATACCCTCCAGTTCATCGGGCGAACATATGCGGACTTCAAAATATCCGCTCGGGTGCATACCCCTGACCGCTACCGGGCTTCCATACCCCGGTGCTGGGAGTGCACCCTTTGCCTTCTTCTGCCTCCGCTGTTTGTTATGCAGTCCCCGTGGTTTTCTCCAGGAATCTGCGATCTGGGGTTTTTTACCGTACCCATCACGCCTGAACTTCGCCCTTTTTGCATTTCGGGCGCGGATCAGCCTCTTTTTCTCTTCGACCATCGTTATACCCTCCGGGTGATATAAATGCCATCCTGGAAGACCCGGGGGTCCCGGTTCCTGATCCTCGTGGCGTGTTCGATATTCGCTGCGGTATTACCGACCGCTTCCTTGTTGATCCCGTTCAGTACGACTTCATCCGTACCGACCTTTGCCTTCACGCCGGGCTCTATTCTCGCATAACGTGCCTTCTTTTCGCCGAGGAAGTTATTGATCTCGAGTCTCTCTCCCTGCAGTTTGAGCTGGATCGGGAAATGGCTGTAGACGACCTTCATGTGATATTCAAACCCTTCGGTGACGCCTGCGCACATGTTCTTTATATGTGCTTCAACAGTCCCGACCATAGCTATATTCCGCTTCCTCGCGGAGTCTGTCGATATAGTCACCTCGTTCCCTTCACAGAGGATGGAGAGCTGAGGGTGCCGGATAGTACGTTCCAGTTGACCTTTGGATCCGGAGATCCTGATGACCGGACCTTCGATCGTGCATGTTACGCCGTCGGGCATGTGGAACTTTCTTATTGCTGTCATCCCATGCACCTCAGTAGACGTACCCCAGCAGTTCGCCGCCGATACCGTCTTTTCGTGCCTGCTCATGTGACATCACACCGCGTGATGTTGAGATGATAAGCATGCCGAAGTTCTTTCCGGGAAGGAACTGCTCTTCAAAGTACTCCATTTCATCGAGCTGCACAGAATATCGGGGACATATAGCACCGCACCGGTTGATACGGCCATTCAGGTGGACCAGAAACTGGCCACCGCGACCATCATCAATGTATTCGAACCCACCGATATAACCTGATTCCTGCATTATCCGGAACATTGATCCTAGTATTTTACTCGCCGGCTCGACGATGCAGTCCGGTCTTCCCTTATCGGCCGCATTTTTCAGGGTGCTCATACCATCCGCAACAGTATTTAATCGTGACATTGTATGACCGCCTCAGTTCATCTTCTTAAAGCCCATTTTAGGGGCCCATTCCCGGAAACACTGCCTGCAGAACATGATATGGTACCGGCGTACAAGCCCCTGCTTGCGTCCGCACATTTTGCATTCATTGGCACCGCGACCAAATTTTTTCGTTCGTTCTCCGCCCATGATTATACCTCCACCTTGTACCGGGTCCTTAAGAACCTGATCGCATCCGCAGAGTTCACGTGTTGTTTTTCCGGAAGTTTCTTCTGCTCACGGTGCCTGCGGCTGATGCGTATACCCCTTCTTTTAAGGACGACATTGATATCCATGCCGTAAATCCCGATCTGAGGGTCATATGACATCCCCGGGAAGTCGGTATGCTCCTCGATCCCGAATGAGAAATTACCCCGGCGGTCGAACTGGGTCTGTGAGATCCTGCGCTCGATAATAGTAAGTGCCGTATCCAGGAATTCCCTTGCTCGTTTTCCACGCAGGGTCACGCGACATCCGATCGGGGCCCCCTTTCTTACGCTGAATGCAGGCTGGGTCTTTTTCGCGATGCTCCGGACCGGTGTGTTCCCGGTAATCGTTTTCATGATATCGATCGCCTTCGAGAGTTTTTCACCGCTCTCTCCGACACCCATATGGACGACGACCTTATCGATTTCTAGCTCGTACATCGGGTTCACCTGTTTCGTTTCGCCGGTTTGCTCCTTCTCCGACGGGCTCATTCTTCAATCCCCCATGATTTCAGGGCAGGTGTTTCACGACCCACCATATAGACGAAGGTCTCGACTGTCTCGAAGTGTTCCTTAGTCTGTTCGTCCTCAAGGGCTACCCGGTTCGGCCCGCTACCGGCTGTCTTGGATATTCCGACTATTCTCGCAACCTTCCCCGAATGCTTTCCCCCGATGATCATCGCCATGTTCCCGATGGCAAAGGGGAAATGATCGACGATCTTGAACCTGCTTTCAGGTTCCAGAGAGAGAACGATCGAGTCCTTCGGTTTGTATGCATCGTCAGCGATTAAATTGGCACCAAACCGCATGTTCAGCTGGACTTTCCCGCCCGAAACAACAGTCTTATTCCTGATCTTTGCAAGCATCGTTTTCGCTGCTTCTGCATCGATCTCTACGGTTTTATGGCGACCATTCTTGTCACGGAGCATACGGTAGTATTTGCCGATTTTTGGCATGGAGATAATATCGAAGATCCCGATACCCATCTTCGGATCGCTGCACGTTCTTCCATTGATGACCAGGTCATGCTGATGAAGGATCTGCTTGACCTCCTTCATATTCAGCGCATATCCCATCTGGTCACGGAGCCAGACTGCTACCGGCAATGCATTCGCATTGTGAGGGCCGGGTGAGGTCTTTGTGATGAACTTATTCGTCTTCCTGGGAATATGCCACGAGTCCGGGGCCATGAACCGTTTCAGGTGATCGCCCATTATTCCTCTCCTCCGGAAAGTTTCATGTTCCTCCGTGGATCCTTAAGGTTGAGCTTGACGATCTCGACTTTGGAGGGGTCAACCGGGCGAGGTACTTCTGTTCCATCGGCCTTCGTTCCGGTGACGCCATGGACCCAGATTTTTAAGTGTTTTGTATCCACCTCATCAACGAGCCCTTCGGTCCCGGATGAACTTCCCCTCGTCATCTTCACGGTGTCTCCCTTGACAACGCGGAGACTTCGCCGCCTGTACTCACCCCGAAGGGTTTTCGAGAGGGGTGCTGACAGGAAACTGCCTCTTTCATGAGCAACTGCCTGATAACGTGCTTTCCTCTGTTTCCTTGGTTGAGAACTGAGTATTCTTACCATGATGCACCTCAGACAATGATAGTCGCCATGGAGCCGAGTTTTGGAAACCGTTCCGCAACTTCCCTGGCTACTGGACCCTTGATCTCTGTTCCCCGGGGCTCATTTTTTTCGTCTACCACTACAACGGCATTGTCATCGAACGAGACGCGAAGCCCGCTCGGTCTTCTTATCTCCTTTCTCTGCCTGATAACAACGGCACGCACGAGCTTCCGGCGCATATCCGGGGTACCTTTCTTGACGCTGACCGTGGCAAGGTCGCCAAGACCCATCTTCGGCTGACGTCTGCGTACACCATGGTACCCGAAAACCGAGACGATCTGGACTTCACGTGCACCGGTATTATCGGCACATGTCATCCGTGTCCCGGTGGAGAGGGCTCGCGGCGTCTTCGACTGCTTCGCCTTCATGGTCCTTGCACCTCTACTACAACGAATGTGGTAGTCTTCGAGAGCGCTCTGCACTCTGCTATACGGACCGAATCCCCGGTCTTTGCCTGTATGCACGGGGGGTTATGTGCATGGAGTTTTGAACTGCGTTTTTCATAACGCTTGTACTTACGCACATAATGGAGGTATTGGCGCTCTACCACTACCGTTCCCATCATACGATCGCTCACGACTTTGCCGGTGATCACCTGGCCGCGCACAGACAAAGTGCCGTGAAACGGACAATTAACGTCATTACAGGCCTCTTTGGGCTGCTGAACGTTTAATCCTATGTTGTTTGCCATATTGGAACCTCTATATTCTTTTATGCAGGCTGACCCGTTTTTCCGGTGCCATTACAAGCGCCGACCCGCGGACATCAACGATAATCCCGTCAGGAAGCGTAATCCTGAAGACACCTGTGTTTTTTGGGATTTTTTTAATCCCGACACGGGTGTTTACGATCAGCATATTCCTCGTCTCATCGATGATCTGTCCCGTAATCCCTCGGGTGGCCGGGTTGCTGGCATCAACTACCAGAACGTCAAGCCCTATCAATTCGTGACGTACGACGTTCCGGGGAGTTATCATGCGGTTCTCCTGCTTTTTTGTTCTGTCATCATACGGGCGACTGTTCGTCTCAGTTCCTTGATCCGTCCGGGGTTTTCAGTAGAACCCCCGGCACTGACCTTCCCGTAATGCTGGATCAGCTCGAGCCTGATTTTTTCCATCTGTTCCTGCAATTCGACATCTGAAAGTTCACGGACATCTTTTGCACGAAAGATCGCCATTTAACGGTCCTCCTCGATGTATTCCATCTCGTCGTTTATCAGCCCGAGGTCGTCCTCAAGCTCTTCACCGACTTCAGTCACCGTGATTTCGGGTTTTCGTGGAGATTTCGGGGTTGCTTTTGCCATGGTCCAGTGGTCCGGAAGTTTCGCATCGGGCGGGATAATCCTGACCTGTACACCGATTGTCCCGAGCTTCTTGATCGCCACTGCATACCCGGTCTCGACAATCGTAATGGCAGGCTCCCCGCAGTGTTTAATGTAGCCTTCCACGAACTTCTGGGTACGGGCACGGGCTCCGGTCAGTTTGCCGGCGATTATGACCTCGCAACCAAGGGCTCCCGAATCCATTACCCTTCGGATGATACTGGATCCTGCCTTACGGAAGTACCAGCCACGTTCAAGTGCGTTTGCCAGCCTTTCAGCCATAATCTGGGCATTGAAACTGGGGTTCTGCACCTGCTGTACTTCGATCTGCGGGGATTCCACACCGAAAGTAGTCGCAAGGTCCTGGGTCAGCTGGCGGACCAGCTTGCCACCCTTTCCGATGACGATACCTGGTTTTTCTGCAAAAATTGTCACCTGGGTACCGAGCGGGGTCCTTACCAGGTCCATGCCACCGTATCCGGCCCGTTTGAGTTCCCGCACAAGGTGCTTCTCAACCCGTGCCCGGCGGACTCCTTCTGCAACAAATTTTCTCTCGACTGCCATTTTCATTCCACCTCCTGGACGATGATCTCGATATTTACCGTCTCGCGGACTTTTGGAGTCGCCCTGCCCATGGCTCTCGGAAAAAATGCTTTTTGTCCACGTCCGCGGTTTGCCGAGACATGAACTATTACCAGCTTCTCCGTATCAAGACCATTATATTCAGCGTTTTTATTGACCGCAGAGAGCAGCCGGATATATGCGAGGGATGCCTTTTTCGGATACCTCCCTGCGTCCCAGCCTTCAAGACCGCGTTTGTGTGCAACGTTCCGGTTGAACTTTTTAAAGGGGATCGCTTTTTTCTGATCGACTACCTTTTCGAGGTACTCGATCGCATCACCGGTACGCCGGTTTTTAATAAACCCTGCAATCTCGATCGCATGTTTCGGTGAGATCGGGATCTCGTTGGCCTTTCCTCGGGCGACGTTCTGTCCGCTGAGGTTTTGTGAATATGCTGTTCTTCCCATTGTCATCACTTCAGCGGTACGTACTTACTCGATCTGGTCGCACCAATACCGGCACTCCCATGCGCCACTTTCCTTCGTGTCAATGCAAATTCACCAAGGTAATGAAACAGTGCTTCGGGCTGGATTTCCACCTTCAGAAATTCTTTGCCGTTGTAGATCTCGATCTCTTTCCCAATCATCTCGGGCATGATAATCATGTCCCGGAGATGGGTACGGATCTTATCATCCCCGGCCCTGATATGGGAAAGGAAGTTCTCTTCGCTCCGTGTCAGGCCTCTGGTGATTTTCCGGCGGATGCGGGATGGCATTACGGGGAGGAGCTCGCTGATTCCCATTTTCTGGAGTTCCTCGAGCCGGAAGCCATGATAGGTGAACTCCTCACGCCGCCTCGGTAATCTTTTCTGAGTTTTCTTTGCCATTTCTCCCTCACTTCCTGGCGCGGCCTGTCTGCCGTGCCGCTACGTGTCCAACAGTCCTGCCGGGTGATGTCCCGCGTGCAATGGTCTTCGGACGTCCCGGGTGCTGGTGTCCTCCGCCGCCAAACGGATGGTCGATCACGTTCATCGCAACACCCCTTACACGCGGCCAGTTGGAAGCGGTGTTGGCCATCTTGTGGTATTTGTTACCGGCCTTGACAAACGGTTTCTCTCCGCGGCCTCCTCCTGCTACAATCCCAACGGTCGCCCGGCACCGCGAGCTGAACCACTTGGTCTTTCCGCTCGGCATCTGTACACCGACTTTATCCTCGGTCTTGTCTACAACGATTGCCTGGACTCCGCTGGCCCTGACAAATTTTCCGCCGTCGTTTGGTTTCGCTTCGATATTACAGATGTATGCACCGGTCGGAATCGCTGACAACGGAAGGGTATTGCCGTTTTTGACCTCGATGTCAGAACCCCACGCTACAGCGTCACCGATGCCGATCCCTTCTGTTACGAGCATGTAAACCTTCGACCCGTCAGCAAGTTTTACAAGGGCAATTGGAGAATTCCGTGCAGGATCATGCTCAATATCAAAAATTGTGCCGTTTACTGTTCCTTCCATATTGTCTACATGACGGAGAGATGCCTTATAGCGGTGAGACGGGGCCCGGTATGTCGGGCCTCCTTTTCCACGGCTCTGTGTAGTAATTCGATGTCCCATGACTGCACCTACATTATCCCAAGCCTGCTGAGGATCTCCTCGGCGGCCTTGTTATTCACAAAACTCACAATAGCTTTCTTCTGGCCATGGGTGGTCATGACAGTCCTGACATGGGTTACTTCCTGCCCGAAAGTCTTCTGGATCTCACGTTTGATCTGCTCTTTTGTAGCTTCCCGGCTGACGAGGAACTGGACTTTGTTGTTCTTGTCAAGCATCATCATGGCTTTTTCTGTTACAAACGGATGCTTCAGGACCATTTATCTCCTCTCCAGCCTAGTCAGTGCTTTCAGAGCACTCTCGGTCCAGACGGTCAGGCGACCGGCCTGGGACCCCGGTGCGAGAAGCTCGGTATTCAGGTGTTCTACCGTTATTACATCAACGCCGGCAAGATTCCTTGCCGCGACAAGCGGCTGACCGGCTGTTACAATAAGCAGGCTCTTGCGCTGTTTGTAGCGGCGGCCGCGCATTTTTCCGCGGCCTGCACGAACCTTCCTGCTGGCCTTTGATCGTTCAATATCGGCATAAACACCGGCATTTGAGAGTGCATCGATTACTTCCGTCGTCTTTTTCAGCTCTTCGAACCGGTCTTCAAAAATAACCGGGACCTCACCTTCAAAACGGTGTCCCCTTCCCTTGACGAGGTCTTCGTTCTTGGTTGCTGAAATGGCAGAGCGAAGGGCCTTGGCCTTTTCTTTCTTGTTGATATGTCTGATAAGAATTTTCTCAGTTTTCGGAGGATGTGCTTCACGACCACCTTTCGCCTGTGGTACTTTGGCTGCCCTGGAACCGTTTTTTATACGGGGGACATGCGACATGCCCCGGCCGCTACCCCACCCGACTGCCGATGAACGGATACCTGCATACGGATCTGTCCCGTGCGGTTGTCTTCGTGCACTCTGCTGTGAAATTACCGCTTTCCTGATCAGGTCCGGGCGATATTCCTCGTTAAATACCGCCGGAAGAGTGATCTCCCTGCCGACCGCACCATCAAGTTGTTTTACCTGTGCTTTCATCTCTGATCACCCCTGTTTACTCTGTACGCTCATGAATTCGATAACCGGCGAACGGACCTGGTGTTCTCCCTGCCTGATGGCCGGCCTGATACGGACGAGGCGCTTTACGGGACCGGGAACCGATCCCTTGATCAACACATATGGGCTTTTCAGGAGACCATAATGGAGAAATCCTCCCGCAGGTGTAATTTCAGTGCCATCTTCCCCGATCTTCAGGATACGCTTATTGAACTCTGTCCGCTGCTGGTATCCCAGCTGTCCGGTCTGCGGGACCTGCCACCTGATGTGATGAGGATTCCATGGTCCGAGGGTCCCGACATGTCTTTTTTTGCCCCCGCGGGCATGCTTACGCTTTCTTAGCGCGACACCCCACCGCTTTACCGGGCCCTGGGTTCCTTTTCCGGTGGTGATTGCGGTGACATCCGCATATGCCCCGGTATGTATGACATTGTTCAGGGAGACATCCTTACCAAGGAGTCCGGTAATAAATTCATACTGCTGTTGTGGGTTTCCTCCTGAAACCCTTGTTTCCATCAGGTCGGGCACCTTCTTTGGGACACCGCTGATACCTGCAGGCAGCGTATACATGACCGCAAAGATCTCCGCTACCGTTCCTGCGGCAAGGGCTTCCTCGATGCGTTTTTTTGCGCCGGCTCCATCGTAATCCTTTGGCAGATTTATCCGCCGGCCGAGAGAGCTGTCGAGCTCGTCTGCCCAGACCTCAGAAAACGGGTGCTTTCCATTCGTATCACGGGAATAAGCACGAATTGCAGCCACCTTCATCGAGGGAACTTCGATAACAGTTACCGGGACCATCACATCCTTGCCCTCAGTCGGGCTGTTTTTGTGATCGTCCACCATGATAACATGCGTCATCCCCACTTTATATCCGGCAAAACTCTGCAGTACCGGAGCCCCGTTACATTCAGCCCATGACTGGTATTTCGGGACCTGGCTCCTGGCACGCTTTCGCGGGCTGTATGCAAGAGATCCTCTACGCGGCCTGTTTATTTTCGGCATGTTTCAATCAATCCTTTGGTATCGTTCTGTTCACGATCTACCGGAGATCCGGTAGATGATTCCATGAATCCCCCGCCATCGGGGTTCATGATGCTATCCGGTCTAAAATTTCCGGTGCCGAGACTGATGTGATGCTCCACGCTCAGTGCTGATATAATCCGCGATAATTTGCATCACTGTAACGCCGGTATTCCTGATACAGGACGTCTCCGGACATGCACAGGTATTGCTCCAGGCCCTCCACAGGGTCTGCTCTGGTTTTCAAACCAGCTAACCGGTCTCGCGAATAGATCCTGAAATCTGCATCCCTGACCGATCGAATCCTGTCAGGACGGGCCGTGTGGATACGTCCACCCTTGATGCATATATCAGATCCTGCTATGTCAGCCCGTTGTGAACTGTTTCACAACTCCTTCTCGGTAACTCTTTATTCGGAGTCACTTCACCCGTCCGCCGTATGGCCTGGATACATAACAGTCCTTTCGGCTTCTCAGGGCTTCCATAATAATTAGAGCGAAGCTGATATATACTTATGGTAAAACAGGCCCGGCCCCTGCTGCAATTGCAGGCCTTGCCTCTTTCGGATTGTTGTAATCCTGCACAAATGAGATATTCAGCCGAAATACAATTCTCCTTCATCATTGACATATACTTCTACATTTTCCCGGACGTGCCGTGCCCTGAAACGCTCCGGAGTGGATTCGCGTATCTTGTTAATGAGGGAGATTGTGTCGTATTTCACCTTGATCCCGAGTTTTTCCGCCTCTTTATAGACAAACGGTGCCACTTCGAGCAGGTCAGTTCCCGCCTGAATTGTGCAGAGATGTGTGGCATCGAGGGTATAAAGAAATTCAAGGGTATCTTTGGCCCGTCTGATATTCTCCATGGCAGATTTCTCAATAGTGCAGACATTCGCCTTGGACGTATCGATGATGTCAGCAATCTGTTGTTGCGTCAGACCCTGCTTCCTGTATCTAAGCACTTCTTTCTGCCGGTCGGTGAGCAACCCCTCTTTCATACCAGATCACTATAACCCACTTTATTTAAACACTTTCGGTTAACATGTCAAACGGTTTTCAATCACACCGGTATCAAAAAATTTGTTATGGGTTAAAAATCCCATGGGAGAGGCAAATTTCAAAATGTTTATATTTATAAGGTCATAATATCGTGATATAAATTTTTAGAGGTGTAAAATGGTAGTTAAAGTAGGAGTTGCGAAATTAGGCAACATTGCAAGCGGCGTAATGGCCGAGCTTCTTCTTGATGAACGAGCAGACCGTGAAGACATGCAGACGTTCATGGCGACGAGCGGAACCAAACTCCAGCCTGAAGATATCGACCGTGTTATTACAAATATGAAGGCATGGAAACCGGACTTCTGTATCGTTGTTTCCCCGAATGGTGTTCTTCCGGGCCCTGTAGCGGCGCGTGAACAACTCCATGCAGCAGGAATCCCGGTAGTCGTTATCACCGATGACGTAACGACAAAGAAGGAATGGGCCGACCTCAAGGACAGCAAGTTCGGCTATATCATTATGAAGGCTGACTCGATGATCGGGGCCCGGAGAGAGTTCCTCGACCCAATCGAGATGGCAGATTACAACGGTAACCTGGTAAAGGTTCTCTCCGTCACCGGCGCATTCAGGAAGATGCAGCAGGCACTCGATGAAGTGATCAACCAGGTCAAGGCCGGAAAGAAGGGTGCAGAGCTTGTTCTGCCAAAACTTGTCATGACCACCGACAAGGCAGTCGCCGGAGAATTCACCAACCCCTATGCTTTGGCCAAGGCACGTGCTGCATATGAAATCGCGTCGGCTGTTGCAATGGTGAACGTAAAGGGCTGCTTCATGACAAAGGAATGGGAACAATACGTCCCGATCGTAGCGAGCGCTCATGAAATGATGAGAAGTGCAGCAATGCTCTGCGACGAAGCCCGCGAGCTTGACAAGGCCACCGACGGTGTTATCCGCAAGCCGCACAAGAAAGATGGTGTTATTGTTTCAAAGACAAAACTGATCAGCAAGCCTGAATAAAGCTTGTCACCATCTTTTTTTTTTATTGAAAACCAGTACCTTAGCTGTTAAATTTTGAGCGTTGTTGAATTCATTGACTGTTTTTATTCATTCGCTTCAACAAGAGTGGATTTCACCCCTTCCCGGCCCCACCCCTGGTATAATAATTTCCAAGCTCTTCGGGCAGTGTCAGAATGACAGGTTCGAGATGAAGACGTTCCATAAAAGAGGAATCCCCCAGCGAAAGTCCGTTCGGATTTATTCTCGATATCATCGAGCAGAATCCCTTAAAACCATTATTACTGCCCTGCCTGTCGAAAAAGAGGGACATGTTGAACGCATGGGTACCGAGGTCGCGGTACAACCTGATCATCCGGAGAATCCCTTCGACCAGGGGTTCCAGGTATGGTGTGGAGTCGTCGAGTGTTGAAACTGGTAAGATTCCCCGTACCTCGCGTTCTCCAAGAGGAACCGCATGAGCATACCAGTGTATTTCATCATCCGACAGAAATCTTTCCGTTCCGGATTCATGCTCTTGCCAGTCTTCCCAGTAGTTGCGACCGTTCCGGTCCAGGTAATGCCGGCTGCCTGACAGGTATCGTTCTAAAAGGGATGAGGGTTGATCATCCGCCATACCCTGAAGGTGCGGATGGGCGAGACTGGCACCTGCAGACGGCAGATAATTCCAGTTAATACTCGGGTATCCTCCGAATGTCATGAGTTTCAGATACTGGGCCTCGAACGCGTCAAGAAGCTGTTCCTTACTGAACCCTTCAACCTGATGGCTGCTGGTAATTGACGTAACGATGTGATACCGGGCGAACGGGAACAGGTTCGGGAACGTTATACTCTCGCCTACCCGTATCCGTTTCCCGTCAGGAAATGCAGGTGTCGTGCTCTCTACCTGTCCGGGACAGAACGGGCAGCCATCCGGGTCGGAAGAAAATCCGAATGGGACGTCTATACCACGCATGGTTCTCCCGGGGCTTATCCTGCACTGGAAACCAGTAACCTCTTCTCTCCGGTACTGGAGGATTGATTGCCCGATCCTCATCTCCTTCACCGTAAACATGGCCACCGTATGTGCCTGTTGGAACATAAAGGATTTATAAGTCTCGATCAGCGGTTAAAAAAAGGGGGGGAAGGTGTTTTTTTCCGCCCTTCTCAGACAACGTACTTGCCGAGGAGACGGATGGATGTGGTCATGTCCGGACCAAGGGGCGAGCCAAATATGATCTGGGTAACACCTGCTTTCGTCAGGTCTTCACATTTCTGCTTGACCGTTTCGGGTGTACCGGCAATAGTGAAGGCATCGATGGTCTTGTCATCCACATTTTCTCCTGCTGTCTTGAAATCGAATTTTGCAAGGGCACCCTTGATAGTTGCGACTTTTGCGGCATCGAGACCATGCCTCTGGAGAAGTTCAGGCGGAGATCCGGCTGCAATAAATGCGGCGACGATCTTTGCTGCATTTCTCGCCTTCTTCTCGTTCATGTCAATGGACATGGCAGTATAGGCACCGATATCGAAGCCCTTCTTACCAACCTTGTCGCACGCTGCCTTGATGATCGGGATAGCAACGGCAAAGTCTTTCGGGTTTGATGCATTGATAAGGGCACCATCGCCCACTCTTCCTGCAAGATCGAGGACTTTCGGGCCCTGTGCACCGACATATACAGGGATTCCCTTCTTGCCCGGGAGCGTTACTCCGGTCAGCTTTGCACCGTCGTAGTCGAAGAACTTCATTCCTGACTTCTTGACTTCTTCTCCGGCGACAAGTCTTCTGATCTGGGTGATTGCCTCCTCGAGTCGGGCAACGGGCATTTCTGCTTTTATTGCAAGCTTCGGGAGAGTCGAAAGGTCTCCGGGCCCGATACCAAGTACCGCACGGCCGTCTGAAATTTCATTCAGAGTGCATGCAAACGAGGCCATCGCAGCTGGCGTGTCGGTAAATGAATTCATGATACCCGGTCCCATCTTCAGGGTCGTGGTAGCCTGTGCAATTGCTGCAAGTGTCGGGTAGCAGTGACGGTTGTTGTAATGGTTGGTGATCCATGCAAAGTCTATATCCTTTGATTCTGCAAGCTTGCAGAAATTGACCACCTGCTTGACATTGACATTTCCTGGTACAAATTCTATTCCATAAGTCAAGGCTTGTTCACCTCAGTGTGTAATTATCGTCCCGGGATTTAAATAAATTATTATTTTCGTCTGTTATGAAAGAGCATTTTTCCATGGGAGCCGGTAATCCGGAGATTTATAACCGGATTCAGGCATAGGGTGTTGTTACAAATACCGCAGGCGCAGAGAGATCTCCTCCTGTAAACCAATAAAAAGTTGAATATGTTACTGCCAGGATCTATTCAGAATCCATTAAGACTCACAAAACTTCATGTTTTTATTCCAAAAATTCTCCCCGGATAGCAGAAAAATCAGCATTAACGACAGGCACAAACACTTTATGAGATTAATTAAAACCTTTACGTACCAGGGGTTATTGTATTCCGGATCATTTCCGGCTCATTCCCTGACAGCATTAACAGGATGATCTGAATAATCACCGATGCATTAATTCCGGGAATTCGGGAAAACAACGTATCCAGCCTGGGAACAGTCCTGAAATAAAATAAAAATCCACCGGGCCCATACAGAGACACAGGAGGAACCATGAGGATATTTGTTATCGGATTCGGGGGCGCCGGGAGCCGGATAGCCGATACAATGTATGCACAGGACCGCCATTTTAGTAAGCTTTCCTGTGTCGAAGCCATTGCCATAGACCGGGATCCATCAACCCTCAACAGTCTCCGACACCTCCCGGTCGAAAAAAAGATGTTTTTTCCGTCGTTGTCACAAAATACCGATGACATCTCCGATCATATAACAGTCGATGAGGTTCTGACCAGGGTTCACCAGTACGATACCGGCGACCGGGATGCAATCATCATCTGTGGGGGAGCGGGAGGGACTATGATCGATGCGGCCCTTGCGGTTATCCCGAAAATCAGGTCCAGCATGGTTGAACCGGTTTTTGGGTTATTTACCCTGCCGGCGAGTGACGAGGGCCGGAAGATCTCGGCCAAGGCTGCCTATGACCTGGAACGGCTGACTCCACTCCTTGACGGGATAATTCTGTTCGATAATGAGACCTGGTGGGAACTGGCAAAAGAGAGATCGTCCCGGCGAAGTCCGGGCAGATCCCGGGGTGTACCTGCTCTCAGGCCGGGTATGAAAAAATTACCGGGGAGACATGAGATTTATAAGAATATAAACGAGGGAATAGGACGGCGTCTCGGTCTGCTGCTCAGGGCTGGGGAATTCAGCGATTCAGGTGGGGTCGAAATCGGTGAAGTCGTTCTTGATGCAGGCGAAATACTCAATACGATCCGGGGCATGGGATTTATTGCAATCGGCTATTCGTCAGCAAGCCTGAGAGACGACAGGTTCAGTATACACCGGATAGTGCGTCATTCCGATTACCTTGTCGAGACCGGGCATAAAAGGGCTTCCAGACTGGTCGATATAGCAAAAGAGGCGATATATGAGAATATTTCCATACCCTGTGATATGACGAGCGCCCGGAAGGCACTCATCCTGGTCGCAGGTCCGTCCCACGAGATCAGTATGAAAGGCTACATGACCGTACGTAAATGGATAGACAGGAGTATCTCGGGCATGGAAGTCAGATCCGGTGACTACCCGGTAAAAACGACAAAATATATCGCGATTATTATCATTCTCGCGGGGATCACCAACATCCCAAGGATCAGTGAAATAAATGCTGTCCGGAGTGAGTATACAAAAGAGAATCCGGAATGGGTTTCGGACATCCAGGGGACATCTGTCGTTCCGGTCGCCATAGATAGGAAAACGGGCGGTAATTCGAGTAATCGCGAGTCATTAGTCCCGCGGATCCTGGCCAAAAAACGTCCGGAGCCGGGACCTGATGGCAATACTGTATCTGGAAAGAAGCGCGAAAAAAGCGAATCCGTCAGAACCATACCCTTTTTCGGAAGGCATGGGACATCCCAACGCCAGATTAAAGAACAGCCGGCAGAGTCCAAGGATAATGGCCCCATGACCGGCGGAATACCAGCCCCTGGTTCCGACACCATATTTTCAGGAGAAATACAGGGGATCGGCCGTGATGAGACCAGGATAAATCCGGAGAGTATTCACGCCGATAAAGCGGACGAGCATCCGGTCAGGATTCCAAAATATGCAACCGATGACCCGGTGGATGAACATCCAACAAATCTTGCGAATATTGTCGCCAAAGCAAGAAAAGACCTTGAAAATATCGACAAAAAATGAACGGGTTATTCTGAGACCCTGCGGTGCGCAGGAATGCGAATACATTGACCTGCTAAAAAATTTTAGGTAATTAAGAAGAAACAGCCCCCAACAAAGAATGGATGGATACATTCGGATAAATCCTCTTGTAAATGGTTATATCGCCACATCATTCATAAACAGTCAAGCAGGACAGTGCGAAACCAACTGCATCA
>DATKKE010000066.1:0-59756 GCA_035543455.1 Methanoregulaceae archaeon | reverse complement strand
ATCCTAATCTGACAGTCTGGGGCAAGGATAATACCCAGAGTAACCTGGCAACAAAACCACTGCAGGTGTATCCTGTTGCGCAATTCAATGCGCCATCCAACACGGTAGCTGGAAGACAGGTCCAATTTATCGACACATCGCTGGGAGACATTGACAATATTGGTTCCGGGCCCCGTTCATGGCTGTGGAACTTTGGTGACGGAGCTACCTCGACTGAACCGGATCCGACACATATTTATGCACCAGGAAAATTCACGGTCACGTTGACTGTAACAAAGAACGGTCTTTCGGATTCAACATCGCAAATTATCTCAACAGACTCACCGAACCTCTACCTGTTGAGGAGCGGAATTAACGGCAATACCTACTATTTCAAAGCGGATAAATATGGGATTCACACGAATGGTTTTGTCAAGTTTACTGCATATCCCACCAGATCGGTGTTTAACACGTTACATATTACAAAACCACAGCTGATTGGGACAACCTATAAATGGGACTTTTATGGAGCAAATACCCTCATTCATATAGATCGCCCAGAAACTACTGATCAGTCAATTGATCAGCAATTCTGTGAACCGGATATCTATACAGTTGTTTTAAAAGTCACGGATTCTCGTGACACATATACAGTTACTAAACCACGTTTAGTAGTCGTTAGGGATCCAGTGGTAGGTTCATGCTATTGTGAACAATGCCAAGGAGGGGATTGAAAATGGCTACAACGTGTGAACTGCCCCGGTTCAATGGCAGGTTAATCAGCCTGGTTGTAATTATCATGCTCGGTCTTTTGCCAGCAATTGCAATGGCAGTTACCTATGTTGATTCGCCCATGGTGATCGAACAACCGGGTGAATATCAACTGGTACAGGATATCACCAACTATGATGGGGTTCGCTGGCAGAATGGAACAGATTACTATGTGCCATGTATTGTAATTCTTGCATCAGACGTCATTTTTGACGGAAATGGGCATACCATCAATGGCGCCTTCAATGCAAGCAGGACCCCTGAGGACCAGATTGGTATCTACGTCGATACGGGACTCGAACGGGTCTCGGTGAAAAACACAAATGTAAATGGGTTCAATTACGGAATTTACTACTATGGTGTGAACTCCTTTGCCGACCCCGATGCGGGGGGGCGGATAGACAATAATCAGGTTACATCGAATGATATCGGTGTTGTGCTTGACACGACATATGGTGTGACTGTTGTCAATAATACCGCCACTAACAATAGGCATCTTGGAATCGAACTATTCACAGCAGAGAGTAATAATGTCACCGGCAATAATGCAAATAATAACGTGGATGATGGGATATATATCCATTCAGGCTCAGATTCAAACTTGATTACCTTCAACACGGCGAATAATAACATCAACTCATCCTCAACCGAGTCAGATGATATTGCAACAAGGGGTAATGGAATCGCCGTAGACCAAAGTTCATTCAATTATATCAACAACAACACCGTATCATCGAATAATCTCCATGGAGTCGCGGTATTACCATACAATACCGGTAACTGGGTCAATGGGAACATTGCATCATCGAACGGTCACGGATCAGTGGGCGACGGGATTTACATCGATACCGGAAGCGGGTCGACTCATGTGAATTATAACCATGCCTTTAACAATATTAATAATGGAATTCACCTGAATTTCGTCTCTGACAGCGATACAATTAATCATAATATCGTGGATGGTAACAGAGTGGCCGGTATTGCTCTTGAAGGCAGCAGTCACAACGCAATCGACTGGAATACTGCATTCAACAACAAATACGGGATAATGCTGAGCACCAAGATGAATGAGGACCAGCAACTCATTTCAAGCGACGATAATACCCTTGAAGATAATACCGTCTACGGCAACAGCGAATCTGGAATTTACCTGAATGGCCCGGACAACTTCGAACCGATGATCAACAACAAGGTCGTCGGCAACAAAGTATTCGGGAACACCAACTGGGGTATCCACATCCAGCACTCCAACCTGAATAAATTCTATGACAACCTGATCTACAGCAATGGACTCCTTGGTGTTAAACTGAATTCCTCTGCGTACAATGTGCTGTACAACAACGTCTTTAATAACACGATGAATGCCGGATTCCAGCAGCAGAGTAATAATCCGAACACATGGAGCGTATTAAAGGAACCGGAGCCGAACATCATTGGGGGTCCCTTTATCGGCGGTAACTATTGGGCTAAGCCAGACCATACCGGGTTCTCTCAGATCACTCCGGAGGGCAACACACCAGGGTTCTGTATTAATGAATTCCAGATCGGACCGGACAACATTGATGACTTCCCGCTCTACAACGAATTGAAGGCCAGTTTCAATGCCAGTCCAATGAGTGGGGACAAACCACTGACCGTGCAATTCAACGATACTTCCGCGGATACGCCAACTTCCTGGTTCTGGGACTTCGGTGACGGGAATACCTCTACTCTCCAGAACCCGACCCACACCTATTATACTGAAGGGATTTACAACGTCACCTTGATCGTAACGAACAACGGTGATAGTTCAAGCTCGGAACCTGAATGCCATTGCACGCCAGGCACCCAGATCATCGTTGGAATCGCACCTCCGGTTGCCGATTTCACAACCTGTGCTCCATGCGGTCCACGATATGGAACATTCCCATTGACGGTCACCTTCAAGGATCTCTCGACCGGATCAGAACCGAGAACATATCTCTGGAACTTCGGTGACGGGCAGACATCGACCGATAGGAACCCGGTCCACAATTACATGCTATCCAATAATTATACGGTGAGTCTGACGGTAACCAACCCGGCCGGCAGCGATACCGAATCAAAGGTTAACTATATCACCTCTTCGTATACACCGCCTCCGGTTGTGGATTTCTCAGCAGCGCCACGTTCCGGAACCAACCCTCTGATGGTAGTATTTACCGATCAGACTGTTGGATCACTGCCCCTGCAATATGCATGGGATTTCGGTGACGGAACAGTGGCACCCGAGAGATTTGACAAGAATCCGGTCCACACCTACGCAAACACGGGAACCTACAATGTTACCCTCACGGTTACCAATCCTGGAGGAGAAGGTGTCAAGACATATCCGAACTTCATCGGGGTAAATCTCCCGCCTGCACCTACAGCCGAATTTACGGCAGTCCCCTGGTCCGGGACAGCACCGTTGACCGTGAATTTCGTTGATCAGTCTACCGAATCCCCGACACAGTGGCTCTGGGACTTTGGCGATGGAAGCACGGGACCGGAACGGTTCCAGAAGAACCCGATCCACGTCTTTACAACGCCAAATACCTACACAGTATCATTAATCGTTACAGGAGTCGGTGGACAGAGCATCCCGAGAGACCACACAATCTTAGTGAATGCACCGTCCAGTGTTCACGCTCAGTTTACTGCAACCCCGGCCACAACAGGAATCCAGCCCCTGACTGTCCAGTTCCTTGACCAGTCGACCGGAAGCCCGACATCGTGGCAGTGGAATTTCGGTGACGGCCAGTCCTCGAGCCTGCAGAGTCCGAGTCACACGTATACAAACCCAGGGAAATACACTGTTACCTTCACGGTCAGTAATTCTCTGGGAAGCGATACGATGATGAACACCGACTACATTTACGTCCTGCATACGAAGCCGGTCGCACAGTTCAGCGGCACACCGCTTTCCGGCCCAGCCCCATTGGAAGTCCAGTTTACCGATCTATCGACCGGTGATGCAATCACGCAGTGGGTCTGGAACTTTGGCGATGGTACGACCTCGATCGGAGCGAACAACAATCCGATTCACGTCTATCAGAACCAGGGTAATTACACAGTCTCATTAGTCGTATCGAATGACGGCGGCGCAAGCCAGGTTGAATCAAAACCTGGTTATGTCAACGTTAATAATGTCGCACCGTTTGCAGACTTCTCGGCGAACCCGATGAGCGGGCCGGTGCCGCTTAATGTCCAGTTCACCGACCAGTCCAGCGGGTCAGGCCTGGTCTATTTCTGGCAGTTCGGTGACGGACAGACATCGACTATGAAGAATCCAGCTCATACTTATGGCACGGCCGGAATTTTCAATGTCAATCTGACTGTCAGCAATGCGGGCGGCAGCAGCAGCAGGATAAAGACGATTTCAACGAACAGTGCCGATGCGAGCAACATCAGCCTGAGTGCGGGCTGGAATTTCATCTCGGTTCCGAAAGTTCTCGCACCCGGTTTCAATTCGGGAGCAATCTTCAACAACGTTAACACTGGGGGTCACTCGATCTGGCAATACGATCCCATTAACCAGACCTGGATACGGATAGTTCCCAACAGCCTTGTGCAACCGCTCTTCGGCTACTGGATCTATTCAACTACCCAGACAGTAGTACCGCTGGTCTTCTCAAACGACCCGACACAGGTGCCGCCGACCAGGCAGCTCGCAACCGGATGGAATAATATCGGGTTTACCGGGGTCACTCCGGCATCTGCCCGCGATACCCTGGTCTCGGTCAATACCAGCTGGACCCAGGCAATGGGATACAATGCACCTGCGCAGGCTTACGATATCCAGATCATCCATGGCGGTTCCGGCCAGTTCAGCGATTCCAGGCTGATGTTCCCGACGAACGGTTACTGGTTGTATATGACCAGTCCTGGTACGCTCTCAGCGATCGGGGGCTAATATGGAGTTGAAAAATCCGGTTACACCAAAAATCCTTTTTTGTGCACTTCTCATCCTCCTGCTCGCGGTGAGTGCTGTATCGGCGGTGCCTCCTGTTCCTGCTGAATTCCATGGGATGATAACGATTGCAGGAAATCCGGCCCCGGCCGGCACGTTCCTTGTTGCGAAAATTAACGGTGCTATCCGGGGTTATACGTATACAGGCCAGGGGGGGAGTTACGATATCGATGTGCAGGCTCTTGAAAGCGACCTGCAGGGATCGACAACGATTACCTTCTGGATAAATGGTGTTAAAGCGGACCAGGATGCTGTATTCAGTTCCGGAGGAGGATCTATCTTAAACCTTAATTTCGGAACAGGACAGGTAGTTTCGCCTGTGGCTCATTTCACTGCAAACCCGCAAAGCGGCTCGATCCCCCTTACCGTAGCATTCACCGATACCTCAACAGGTTACCCTACGTCGTGGCAGTGGAATTTCGGTGACGGCAGTACATCTACCCTCCCAAACCCCCTTCACACGTACTCGAATGCCGGGAGTTACACAGTCGGCATGACGGTCAGTAACAGCGCCGGTTCAAGCAGCGCATCAAATACAATTCTCGCTACGACAGGTCCGGGCCCTACCCAGACTACATCCCCTGTCACAACCCAGACGACGTCCCCCGGTCCGACCCAGTCCCAGGGCAACAACGGGGTGCCAGACTTACCGATGGAATTCTCAGGAAATGTTTACGTTGGAAATAACAACGCTCCTGCGCCGGTAAATACTGAAATATCCGCTCAGGGACAGGGTGTTGTCGAGGCCCCCGGATACAATCCGATTACCACAAACAGCCCCGGGGTATACGGGAATAATGGTAACAACCTTGCAGTGTATGGCAACATTCCTGAAGGGACACCGATTCAGTTCTATATAAACGGAAGCCGGGCCCAGTGCTACTTTAATGGCGCATGGCAGGACAGTTACCCCTTCCAAAACAGGGCGACAGTAACCCTCGACCTGAAGACGGCCTTCAACCCGACCGCTGCGTTTACCGCCTCTCCGGTAACAGGTACACCGCCACTCTCAGTCGGGTTCACCGACCAGTCCATTGGAGCACCTACCCAGTGGTTATGGGATTTCGGCGACACGTTCACGTCAACCGCGCAAAATCCATCCCATGTCTACCGGGCAATCGGTCAATATACCGTCCAACTTACGGTTTTCAACCAGTACGGCAACAGCACGATTGCTAAATCGAAGTACATCTACGTCTATACAACCGGAGGAAACGGCGGCGGCGGCGGTGGAGGAGGCGGCGTTGTCGGCGGCGGCGGTGGAGGAGGCACACCAACGGTCACAGCTAACGCTACCCCTGTCGTCACTATTCCGGCCGTAGTACCGGTAACTATTGTGTCAGGTGACAATATTGCGGCCGTCCAGATCCCGATCAATACGAACATCACCGGAGGCGCACTTGACAGCGTCAACATCACCAGGGTTGACCTGAAGAATGTCCCACCCGTCCCACCGGGCGCGATGTTCGCATTCACCGGCTTCGCGTATGACATAGAGCCGAGCGGGGCGATCTTTGATCCCTACGTAACGCTCCAGTTCACGATCCCGGAGAATGAATGGGCAACGATGAGTAGTAAAGACCTCTCCATCAAATGGTTCAATCCGGCAACATCCGCCTGGGAAGACCAGCAGACCACTGTCGATCCCGCTACGAGGACAGTAAGTGCACAAATCACGCACGGCGGGATATATGGATTGTTCACCATCATCCCGCCGACTCCTGTACCGACGACAGCTGTCGTTACCACGATCCCGACACCGACCAAGGCCCCGACGGTTATTCCATTCCTGCCGTTCGATTTCGGGACATTGCTAAGGATCATTATCGTGATAATCATCGTTATCGCAGCGGTCGTAATTGTCATCTACTTCCTGAGACGGAGAAAACCTCCGGCAGAAGGGACAAAGGCCCCGGAAACAGCGTTAAATAACGAGGAGATCCCTCCCGACTGGCTGGATCTTAAATAACTTCTATTTTCGGATTAATTTTTATATTTTACCGTCAGATTATTACCTGAAAGACTAACCGGCTGATTACAAAGGTAATCAGCGTGATGTTCATGATGAAAACGATGATATTGGTAATCCTGCTAATCACAGGTCTTTGTGTCGGGACGGCTGTTGCAATCCCGGTGATACCCGACGAATGGTATGGTTCAGTTTTTATAAACGGTAATCCTGCTCCGGCAGGCACTGTGATCGTCGCCCAGGTCAATGGCGATGCTGCCGGCCAGCTGACGACCACAAAAGAAGGACTGTATGGTTCGCAATTCGGACAAGATAACCTTTTTGCCACTGCAACAGAGGAAGACCTGAATAAGGGACCAGTGACCGTAACATTTCTGGTAAATGGTATCCAGGCATTCCAGGCGGTACGTTATGAACCGGGAAATCTCACAAAACTGGATATCTATGCCGACAGCAAAGCCAAGCCGTCATCCCCGCCGACATTGGCACCTTCGAGTCTTTCCGGGGCGGGATCAGGCGTGTCACAACCTTCTGCAGGCGGATTTCCTGTCCAATCCATATCTGCCACGACTCCGGGATCACAAGTCACTGCAAAGACAAGCGGTCCGATCGGCACCCAGACCGGTTCATCGGGGACCAATCCGGATACGGCAACTGGCCAAAAATCACCTGCCGGGGCAGGTAACGTCCCGGCATCGACCAGCGCTCCCGTGAATACGGGATCCGCAGGCACGTTACCATCCGCCACAACCCTCGGAATAGTACTGGTGATTGTCGTGATCGTGCTGGCAGTCGCGTATATGATGAGAAAACAGGGAAAAATCTAGACTATTTTTTTGTATTTCTTTTCCAGACTTTGGAACGGTCTCCTTTCCCAGGCTGTCCAGGTATCCTCTAATCTCAGTATTTTTTTAAGATTACTCGATAAAATGAAGGCATTATCCTAAAATAGAAGATGATTTTCATTCCTATTGAAGAAGTCCTATTTACAAGGATTGCGAGAGCGTCATTTTACCTATCAATGGCCGCAGTAAATCCTCCGGATTTTTCCTTGAACGAATAAAATAAAAGGTCAGCTGGCTGATTCCGGGTATCCGGACTTATTCTTCCGTATAGTAGTAATACTCCCCGCCTGCCCGCTGTTCGCGGTCAAGATAAGAATCAGGTTTGTTAATTCTTGGGCGTCCGCTCTGGTCCCGCCTGAATGTGACACCGAGCTCGGCAAGGAACATGTTCATCCCCTTTCTCATATCGAAGGGGCCGAATGCCCTGCCTTGTTCCCCCGGAACTCCTTCAAAAACAAGAATTCGTTCGCTGATCATGTCTATTAGGTAGATATCATGGTCGATGACGAGAATTGCAGCATCCTTCCCGTCGACGTGGCGTTTGAACATCCGGGTGATTTTAACCCTCTGCTCGACATCGAGATGGGCACTGGGCTCGTCAAGGATATAGAGGTCAGCATCTTTTGAAAGACAGGCGGCTATAGCTACCCTCTGCAGTTCCCCGCCGGAAAGGGTATCGACCGGCGACTGGAGGATCGGACCGAGCGCTAGCTGTTCGAGGATCTCGTGCTGGTACAGGGCCGAATCAAATTTGGATGTACAGCTGCGCAGATAGACTTCAACGGTATCGGAACTCCCGGCTTTGATGTATTGCGGCTTGTAGGAAATCCGGATCTTTGTATCGACCTTTCCGGAATCCGGTGTTTCAACACCCGCAAGGAGCTGTGCAAACGTACTTTTACCGATACCATTTGCACCGACCACCCCAAGTACTTCTCCGGCCCTGATCTCCCCCTCTGTCACTTCGAGCGAGAACTTCTCATACTTCTTCGTCATTCTCGGGAATTCAAGAAGGATAGCTCGTTCGGATCCCTTTGAATGAGCCCGTTTCTCAAATATTACCTGAGTATCGCGGAACCTGACATTTTCCTCGTGGAGATACCCTTCCAGGTACTGGTTGATGCCGATCCGCACTCCCTTTGGCTGGGTAATTACACCGAATACTGCCGGTTTTCCATATGCGATGTGAACGGTGTCCGCGAGCATATCGAGGATAGCGAGGTCGTGTTCAACGATCATAATCGGGCGGTTCTGCGCTAATTCCCTGATCAAGCGGGCCACGGCCATTCTCTGGTGAATATCGAGGAACGGGGTAATCTCATCGAGGAAATAGAAATCTGCCTCTCTTGCAAGGCATGCAGCGACAGCTACGCGCTGGAGCTCTCCACCCGACAGGGTCGCAATATCCTGGTCGATAATCGCTATAAGGGACAGGGAATCAATATAATCGGCAAGGATCCCCCTCTCATCGGTTTTTTTCAGGAGCTCCCCAACACTTCCCTTGAATACCTTCGGTATATAGTCGATGTATTGTGGTTTAACAGCAACTTTGACCGATCCCTTCGATATCATCTGGAGATATTCATACAGCTCGGTCCCGGCATATTTTTTCAGTATATCATCCCAGACAGATTCGTGTCCTGTCTCGCCAAGGTTAGGACGGAGCTGCCCGGACAGGATTTTAATTGCCGTACTCTTTCCGATCCCGTTTGCCCCCAGAAGACCGGTGACTTTCCCTTCAACGGGAATTGGAAGGCCGTACAGGGCAAATCCATTCGATCCATAGCGGTGCGTTGCATGTTCGAGTTCCTCGGGAAGACTCACGATATCGATCGCATCAAACGGGCATTTTTTAATGCAGATCCCGCAACCCACGCAGAGCTCCTCAGATATACAGGCTTTCCCATCCTCCCCTATAATGACGGTCTCGTCCCCGGTCCTTACCCTCGGGCAGTAAATAATGCATTCGGTTCCGCATTTACGGGAATGACAACGGTCACGGTGGACAACGGCTATCCGCATCTCGGGTTCACCGTGGTATATTGGACAGCAGGAGGCTCCATGAAATGAACCAGAATGCAAATGTCATGAAACCCTGGTAGAACCAGTCTTTCTTGCCAAGATTAGGTTTATTCAGTTTTAAGAGGACGAACATATGACGTTGTACCACGACACCCGCAAGCATGATAAAAATAGCAAGTATCATGTAATTGGAAATTCCTGTAATCTGGCCCTGGGGTACGACAAGAAACGATATCACCCCGGTAATAATTCCCATGAAGCAGGCTGCCGCTGTCCTTTTTATTCGCTGGATATGCTGTTCCTGTTTCTCTAGGGGAGTAAGCTTTTTCTTTTTTATTTCGGGCTGCTCCGTGGCTGTTTCCTCAGTCATCACGACACCAGTTGAGATATTTTTTCGTTCCGACGCCATAGTAATTCTGCTTATGCATCCACCGGCACGCACCGATGGACCGGCCCGGTTTACCAATATCTTCGGTAGATTGTTGCAGGTAAAACGTGGCCTTTTCCCTGCGATTTCTCATAATTATTAGAAGGGAATAGTTATAATAGTGTCTTTTTAAGGGCTGGAGGCCCTTCAGGTATACGCATACATTCATCGCGGGAAAGCATGTGAATAATTTTTACATGCTATCATTGAGTTCATCGGAATATGATTAACCAAGTGTCAACAAAATAATTATCAGTAACGCTATGGCAACGCAGGCAGGATTGAGCGGTATAGATGTCAGGGCAGTTGTTTCCGAGCTGCAGGCCCTTCTCCCCCTCTGGATCAACAAGGTCTACCAGTTCAAGGGGGCAACGATGGGAATTCGCCTGAACGGTGAGGAGCATGCAAAACATCTGCTGGTAATCGAACCAGGAAAACGATTGCATCTGGTCCGTGAATTACCGGACCCGCCAAAAATACCCCCGTCATTTGCCATGCTGCTGAGGAAATACCTCGCCGGCGGAAAGGTGCTGGATGTCAGGCAGCACGGGCTCTCCCGTACGATCATCTTCGATATCGGAAAAAGCGGGACTGCCTTTCATCTTATTATAGAACTGTACGATTCGGGGAATGTCATCATCTGCGATTCCGGGTATACGATTATCAGGCCTCTTTCGCACCAGCGGTTCAGGGACCGTGACATCGTGCCGGGAGCACGTTACACGATGCCTGAAAACGACCCTATATTCCTTGATGACGAAGGTTTTGCCCGTTTTCTCGCCAGTGAAAACAGGGAAATTGTCAAAGCCCTTGCCGTCGGTGCACTCCTGGGCGGCAATTATGCCGAATTCATCTGTCAGGTGACAGGCACCGACAAAAATGCCCTTTCCGGGACTGTCGATGCCCTGGTAATCAGGAATGCAATTGCAGACCTGGTCAGAAGGGCAGAATCAGAAAGAGACCCCGTAATCGCGAAAGAAGGTTGTGTCCCCTTTGTCACTACAGAAACCGGGGAGCTTAAAAGGTTTCCGACATTTAATGAAGCACTCGATGCATATTATCCGGCAATAATCCACAAGGCACCGGGTCCGGAGAAAAAGCGACAGAAACGTCCAAAAGAAGAGGCGATCAGGGACTATCAGGAGAAAGCAGTTATCAGGTTCAATAAAAAGATTGCAGACCTCGGTCTCGCCGTCGAAACGATTTACGAAAATTATCAGCTTGTCGGGGGAATCATCGACACTCTTGACCGGGTAAGCAAATCCCATTCGTGGCAGGAAATCAACAGTATTATCGAACAGAACAAGGAGGGGCCGGCAGGCAGAATAGTCGCCGTGCACCCTGCAGATGCATCAGTTGACCTTGATCTTGGCAACCGGGTAACAATCCACGTCCATGAGAATATCGAAGCAAACCTCGGACGTTACTATGCGGAGATTAAAAAGTATAAAAAGAAGATCGCCGGTGCAAAATTCGCCATGGAAAGTCCTTTGCCGAAAAAAGTCACGGCAAAAATTCATGCCCCGTTCCTCAAGAAAAAGTGGTACCACCGTTTCCGCTGGTTTTTCACGAGTGACGGCGTCCTCGTACTGGGAGGCCGGGATGCATCGCAGAATGAAGAACTCGTGAAGAAATATATGGAAGGCAGGGATACGTTCATTCATGCCGATGTGCACGGTGCCAGCGTGGTGATTATCAAAGGTAATACCGGTCTCATGGAAGAAGCCGCCATATTCGCAGCATCATATTCGGGCGCATGGCGGAGCGGTCATTTCAGCGCAGATGTCTATGCCGTGCGTCCCGACCAGGTTAGCAAAACGCCTGAAGCAGGGGAGTACGTCGGACGGGGTTCTTTTATTGTCAGGGGTGAACGGACTTACCTGCGTAACATCCCGCTCGGGATTGCCATCGGTCTTCAGGCAGAACCGGAAATCGCCGTGATCGGGGGGCCGCTGACCGCTGTAAAACAACGTGCCAGATACCTTGTGGAACTGAAACCCGGCCAGTACGAACCCAATGACACGGCAAAAAAAGTGCTCAGGATACTCCGGGAAAAGATACCCGAAGCTGAATGGAAATCCCTGAAGTCAGTCCTGAATACCGACACGGTGGCAGGTTTTGTCCCGCCGGGCGGATCCGATATTATGGAGAAACCGGGAACAACCGTGGATCCGGCAGCGGAGGTGTGATCCATGAAAGCGGAATATGGGGAACTTCAAAAATCATACGGAGAGATCAGGCTGTTCCCCGAAACTATCGACGATATCTGGCACCTCGATCACCTTATTCGTCCCGGAGACACGGTATTTGCCACAACATTCCGGGCCGTCGATACGGCATCTGACAAAATTCGTCCTGAAAAAGCCGAGAAAAAACCGGTAAGGCTGGGAATTCACGTCGAGAAAGTAGAATTTCATGATTATGCAAACCGTCTCAGGGTCACCGGGACCATCGAACAGGGGATTGACAGCGGGGCATATCACACGCTCAATATCGAACCGGGATATGAGATCTCGGTGATCAGGCACTGGAGTCGCCGCGATTTCGAGCGGATTGAACGTGCCGTAAAGGCCTCTGTTTACGATGTCCTTCATATTCTCAGTATTGAAGACGGGGAAGCAGAAATATTCCGGGTCCGTCAATATGGTCCCGAACCGGTTATTGCCATCGCCATGGGAAGTGGAAAGGGGGCGGATTCAAATAACAGGGTGGCGTTTTTCGAAGCGGTATTTGAACAGCTACAGGTTATCACCGGTCCCCTTGTCGTTGCCGGGCCCGGGTTCATCAAAGACGATTTTATGAAATATTTCAGGGCCAGGGATAGTGAAAAGGCTGCACGGGCCGTCGTGGTTGATACACGGAGAGGGGGCGCCGGTGCCATACAGGAAGTAATCGGGCTCGGAACCCTCGAAAAACTTGTTGGTGACCTGCAACTGGCCAGGGAAGTAAATCTGATGGATGAATTCCTGAAAAGAATTTCAAAGGGTGAACCTGTCGCGTATGGAAGGGACGATGTGGCGAATGCCTCCGGATGCGGGGCAGTCGAACAGGTGCTCGTTGCCGATTCCCTGATCCATGACCCCGGGACGATAACCCTCCTCGAAGAGGCTGAACGACATAATGCGGGTGTCGTGGTTTTCTCTACAAATTTCGAGCCTGGGAAAAAACTAAAAGCCCTTGGGGGAATTGCCGCTATCCTCAGGTACCGGATAGGATGACCCGGAGATCAGTGTACAGGTCGATCATTGTCGGGGCGGGACCCGCCGGACTGTTTTGTGCAATCCATGCATCGGCTGAGAGGGGGAGTATACTCCTCCTCGAGAAAAATCCGGATCCCGGGAGAAAACTGTTGATCGCCGGGTCCGGCCAGTGTAATATTACTCACGATGGCCAGGTCCGAGATTTCCTGACGCACTATGGCAGGCATGGAAGATTTCTTTCACCGGCTCTGTTAAATTTCCCTAATTCTTCATTGACCAGGTTTCTTGAGGAACACGGACTTGAAACCATCACTAACGGAGGCGGAAAAATTTTTCCGGCATCGAGAAAATCTTCCGATGTCCTCCAGGTCCTGGTAAAGGAATGTCGTGCCAGGGGCGTAAGATTGTTATTCAATGAGCAGGTCACCGGCATTACCCGGGAAGAAAGCCTGTTCAGGGTGGGCTCACGGTCTGGAAAATTTTATAGTGACACCGTTGTTATTGCGACAGGGGGGATCACTTATCCAGAAACCGGGTCTACCGGTGATGGATACCTGTTTGCAAAATCCTCCGGCCATACGGTGACCGGGATAGCACCGGCACTCACCCCGGTAATTGTCGAAAAATTTCCGTTTGACGACCTTGCCGGGATTTCATTCAGAAATGCCGGTATTTCAATCTGGCGAACCGGTGGAAAGGTGAGTTCCTGCAAAGGAGATCTTCTGTTTACCCACAGGGGATTATCCGGCCCGGGAATACTCGACTGTTCACGGATCATCATCCCCGGCGATCAGCTGAATATTTCTTTTATCACCGGTCTTTCCCGGGATCAGCTGGCTTCCGATCTCAATAGAAAACTTACTGAGCATCCGGTATCAGGGATCGGAACGATAATTTCATCGTTCGGCCTCCCCGACAGATTCGTTGCAACATTATTAAGGGTGATCGGTATTGCTCCCGGGACCAGCTGCTCCCATATCAGCCGGCTGCAACGTAAAAAAATTATCGACTCCCTTACGGCTTTTCCTTTCCTTGTGCATTCCCTGGGCGGGCCGGACGAGGCGATGGTCACACGGGGAGGGATTCACCTGCCGGAAATAAATCCAAAAACAATGGAGTCCCGCCTGGTCTCCGGGATGTTCTTTGCCGGGGAAGTCCTGGATATCGACGGGGACACCGGGGGATATAACCTGCAGGCAGCTTTTTCAACCGGTTACCTCGCAGGAATAACTATCCGCGAAAGAATAATAAGCCCCTTACCAACCCGTCAATTTTCCCTGAGTAAAAATGGTTGATTAGGGATTATCCTTCCCCTCCATCGTTTTGATCAAACCAGTCATCCGGATATCACGAAGTGTTATCCAGATACCCATCGACAGCCACACGAACTGGTAAGTGCCGCGCCCATAAGTTTAATATTGTTACTGGTATAAAACCTCATAAATAAAGGACATTCCCATGTTAATTCATTCCTGCGGGTACGAGGTTGAAATTTATTGCAAAAAATGTGAGAAACCTCTTGTCTACAAGGAACGTTCCGGGCTGATCTGCCCGACCTGCGGGAGGGAAGTGACTATTGTCTGCCCTGGTTGCGGTAAACGCTGGTAAAATCAGATTTATTTTCCCGGCTGAATCAGGTCTGGTTCCTGATCCATTCCGCGTAGGTAGCACGGAGTTGTTCACGTTCCTCCGAAGTAAGATCTTTTTTTCGTGTCTTGTGGAGGTGCTCTTCAAGCTTATTCACGATGGTTTCGGCAACCCTGAAATCTTCGACTTCGAGATACCGGGGTGCCCGTAGCACTTCGATTGTTGCTCCGCATATCGGGCACAGTTTCCACTGCTGGAATTTATCCACATAAGTAAAACTTTTACAACTGCCGCAACGTATCACGAGATACACAATTGTCAACCCTTGAATATCTCTGGTCTTTCTCCCCGGTATAGATGGCATTTACCCGGGTGAGTTGAAATACTTTATCACCATTACAAAAAGAGTTTAAATTAAGTCTATTTTCCTGCCGTTATACCGGCAGTCCATTTCATCTGCCTTTTCAACGGTTAAGAGATCGGGAGTTGCACGGTAATCCATGGTACTATGCCGCACCTTCGCCTGGATCTATGAAATTGCTGAGGGGTTCCCCGGTACAGGAAACCGATAGCACATATTAATCCGGTAGCCACCCAACTTTTGACAGCGATATCATGGATCCAACGATTCAGGTCATAGGTGTCCGGGGACTTCCCCTGATCCGGAAGGGGGATGATCTTGCAGGGATGATCTGCGAACGGTTCGAATTTAAACAGGGTGACATCCTTATCGTCGCATCGTCTGTCTATTCGAAAGCAAAAGGCTATACTGCAAAGCTTTCCGACATTACTCCCGGCATAAGGGCAACCAGGATTGGCGGCCGGACAGGTGAAGACCCGAGATTTATCCAGGCAGTCCTCGATGCGTCGTCAGATATTCTCCTTGAATACCCCTTCGTATTGTCAGAGCTGTCATTTGGCCATGTCGGTGTCAGGGCGGGAGTGGACCAGAGTAATATCGAGGACGGAATGATTATTTACCTGCCAGCCGACCCGATGAAGGCGGCCGCTGAAGTCAGACAGGAGATCCAGGATAAAACGGGGATTTTAGTCGGCGTGATTATTACGGATACCTGCGGACGTTCATTCCGTAGAGGACAGACAGGAAATGCAATTGGATGGAGCGGAATGACTGCGATCAGGGATTTTCGTGGCGATACCGACCTTTTTGGTCATGTACTTAAAATCACCGAAGAGGCAGTTGTCGATGAAATTGCAGGGTTTGGAAATTTTATTATGGGAGAGAGCAATAACGGGGTCCCCGCAGTCGTCTTCAGGAACTGTCCTCCATGGTCCGGTCATAACGACCTGTATTTCAGACAGGATGAAGATATAATCCGGAAATTTATGAAAAATCCGCAGGAAATGTCCTGATATGGTACATCTGTTGCCTGGGCTAGTGAACGGCAACAGCCCCCGAACTGCCGCTGTAGCTATCCGGTCGTTTTTTTGGAAATGTACTGGAGAACGATTAATTTTTCAATTCGCATTTAACCCTGCCAATCGGCTCCTGACAGGGAATGGACGGGGATAGAGCAAAATCCTCTTCTTCCAGGATTTTTTTAGAGAATATTTTATCACAAGAGGATTTCAGCAAAGATAAAAAAGAGAATAGATTTATTTCACGAGCATATTCATGATGAATATCGCCGCACCGATTGCCGCGGCAACAACAACTACCGCCACCGGGTTGATATGGACTGCCCTGCGGTCTTCGCTCTCGTAATAATTAACGAGACCTGCTGAGGAGATCAGTCTCCCGCCCTTTGATTTTGCCATACCAAAGCTATTTCTCACTCTCAATATATAAATGGGTGCAAGGTTATGACAGACCACGAGGTGACAGTCAGCGGTCATGCTCTTCTCGGGGAACGATTTGACATGTCCCCCGTAACGATCGTGGTCAAATCCGGGGTTATCACACATATCGAGGAGGAAAACCATCCGCCGGATCTGTGGATTTGTCCTGCATTTTTTAATGCCCACACCCACCTTGGCGACACGATCGCCATGGATATCGACAATGCCGGGCACGACCTGGTTTCAACCGTCACCCCGCCGGATGGCCTCAAACACAGGCTCCTGGCAACAACCCCGCCTTCCGACCTCGTCTCCGGCATGAGATCGAGCATCAGGGTGATGCTCGGGAGCGGCACTGCAGGATGCGCCGATTTCAGGGAAGGCGGGAGGCCGGGAGTCAGGGCATTGCAGGAAGCTGCACGGGGCCTGCTGCCCGGTCTTGTTATTTTCGGGCGGGACGGGGGGGAGGAACTATCCGAAGGCCTTGGGATCAGTAGCGCACGGGATGTGTCTGGATTGGAGAACCTTGTCGAAAATGCCCGGCAGAAAGGAAAACTCCTTGCTTTCCATGCAGGGGAAAAAGACCCCGGCGATGTCGAAACTGCCCTGTCGTTCGACCCTGACCTGCTTATCCACTGTACTCATGCGACGAGAAAACAGATCCGTGAATGTGCCGATCGGGGAATTCCCGTAGCAGTGTGCCCACGATCGAACTGGGCTTTCGGCGTGACGAACTCCGCCGGCAAACCACCCATTCATGAAATGGTGGAGCTCGGCTGCAGGTTCTTCCTCGGCACCGATAATGTGATGATCGCCCAGCCTGATATGTTCGCAGAACTGGCATTTACCGGATATGTTTATACCATTGAGCCATCCCTCCTTTTCCAGGCTGCTATTTCGGGTGCCTCGCTCCAGAGAAAGGACTATTCTATCAGGGTCGGCTCGCCCGGGACTTTTTTCCTGCTCGATCCCTGCCGAACCAATATGCGCTTCAGCCGCGATCCCGTTGCAACCATCGTAAAACGGGCCTCTTCCATTGACATTGTGAAAAAGGTTTTTAATTCCTAGAAATAATTTATAAAGGAGACTATTTTCGGGGTAACCATGTTCGGCAAAATACTCGTCGCAATCGATGGATCGGGAACAAGTGAAAAGGCACTCGAGTGCGCGCTCGATGAGGCCAAGGTCTGGAAATCTGCGCTTCACGTAATATACGTGGTCGAGACCGGCCTCTTTTCATCGTTGCCGATGGACAACACCTGGGAGATCATGCTCTCCCTGCTGGAAAAAGAAGGGAATACAGCCCTTGGTGATGCGCAGAACAAGGCGGATAAAAAAGGCATCGCAATAACCACGCATCTGAAGGAAGGTCATGCCGGTAATGAGATTATTAAAATTGCCGATGATATGGAAGCTGACCTCGTGGTTATTGGTTCCCATGGAAAAAGTAACGTCGACCGCATCCTGCTCGGCAGCATAAGCTCGTACGTAGTCTCAAACTGCAGGACCGCAGTGCTGGTGGTGAGAGCATAACTGAGATGCTTGTTTCAGACTACATGACTTCCGATGTTGTCAATGTAGAGATACCCGGCAACCGCGACGATGTGCTGAAAATCCTTAAACGGACCGGCATAAGCGGGGTTCCTGTGCTGAAGGAGGGTAAACTTGTAGGAATTATCACGAGAAAGGACCTTCTCCGCAAAGCCGAAGAGACCCAGCTCGGACTCCTTATGACCCCCGAACCGGTAACCATAGCTCCTGGTGCACCGATAGGCGAAGCTGCCAGGCTTCTCGCATCGCATAATATCAGGCGTCTTCCGGTTGTCGAGGACGGTCAGCTGATAGGTCTCATCAGTATTGCTGACCTCATCCACGCGATCGCCACCCTCAGGATCAAACAGGAGATCAAGGATCACTACACGAGCCAGACGTTTGCACTCTGGGAAGAGACCCCTTTACCGGTAGTAGGAAGAGTCATGGAGATCTCCGGGTTCGAGGCGATCCCCATCCTTGATGCAGATAGCAAACTGCAGGGGATTATATCCGAACGCGACCTCATCAGGCATTCCTCGATTGAGGACACGGTCGAAGTCTCGGACTTCTCAAACGGCACCGACGATGACGAGTGGACCTGGGAGAGCATCAGGGATATGCACACCATCAGTTACGGCATATCCAAGATCCAGCTTCCTCCGAGACCTGTGAAAACGGCGATGGTTAAAAATGTCGTTTCCGTCCCGCTGAACGCCGAAGTGAGTGAATGTGCATTAAAAATGAAAAGAGGCCGGATCGACCAGCTCCCGGTGATAAACGGAGACAAACGGCTCGTTGCAATGCTCTTTGACAGGGATCTCATCGGGGTGCTCTGTGAACCATGCAATCAATAAAAACCTTTAAATTTATTGATGTCATCTAATACTTAAAGCGCTTTTAAGAATTTTCCCGGCGTTTAATATTTTGGGGTGTTTCATATGAAAGAATCTTATCAGGAGCCACTCAAAGGGACGACCACAGTAGGTCTTGTTTTTTCTGACGGTGTTGTTCTTGCAACAGAAAAAAGGGCAACGATGGGCTACTTCATTGCCAGCAAGAGGGCGAAAAAAGTTTACCAGATTGCCGACCGGATTGGCATGACGACTGCAGGTGGTGTCGGAGATGCACAACAGCTCGCACGCATCATGACCGTGGAATGCAGCCTGTATCAGATAAGGCGGGGAAAACCAATTGCTGTCGGAGCTGCGTCGACACTCCTCTCAAATGTCCTCAATGCAAACCGCTATTATCCATATTATGTCCAGCTGCTCGTGGGCGGCATCGATGATTCGGGCCCGTCGGTGTATTCGGTGGACGCGATGGGTGGTGCCACCCGTGAAGAGGAGATTGTAGCGACAGGTTCGGGGTCCCCGGGCGCCTACGGAGTGCTTGAGGACCGTTTCCGGAAGGATATGAGTGAGGAAGAGGCGGTTGAACTTGCCATCAGGTCGATCAGGGCAGCCATGAGACGTGATGCAGGCTCTGGTGAGGATATCCATGTCGTGGTTATTACCAGGGACAAATATCAGGAGATCGCCGATGAGGACGTCAGGAAGACCCTCACGGTACTCTCTGCATAATTACTTTTTTGGACGGATTAAATGCTCATTGATGAACGATTGAAAGAACTTAAGGATAAAATCAACGAAAAAGTCCCCTCAGGTATCACCGTATCCGAGGTGGAGTTCGAAGGACCCGAACTGGTTATCTATACCGATGACCCGAAAAAATTTGCCGATGAAGCCGACCTTATCAGGATCCTTGCCCGCGACCTCAGAAAGCGTATTGTTGTACGGCCAAACGTCCTCGAAGACCCGGACCGTGCTGTAGAGGAGATAAAATCTGTTGTAACGGAAAATGCCGGTATTACCGATATCTACTTCGATGCCGATACGGGAGAAGTGCTTATCGAGGCTGAAAAACCCGGGGTCGTCATCGGGAAAAACGGCGCGACACTCCGCGAGATTACAAAACATATCGGCTGGACACCCAAGGTAGTCAGGACACCCCCGATTGAAAGCTCGACGGTGAAGCAGGTGCGGCAGTATCTGCGATCGGTCAATGAAGACCGGAAGGTATTTTTGCGGACTATCGGGCGTCGCATCCACCGGGATGTGACCAGCAAGGACCAATGGGCACGGGTTACCATGCTCGGCTGCTGCCGGGAGGTCGGAAGGGCTGCATTCCTTCTAACAACCCCCGAAAGCAGGGTCCTTATCGACTGCGGGGAAAAACCGGATAACAACAACAGCACCCCCTATCTCTATGTCCCGGAAATCCATCCCCTTTCCCAGCTCGATGCCGTCGTTCTGACCCATGCGCATCTTGACCATTGTGCACTCATACCGCTCCTTTATAAATACGGGTATGAAGGCCCGGTTTACAGCACTCCGCCGACGCGCGACCTCTCGACAATGCTGCAGCTCGATTATCTCGACGTAATTCACAAAGAAGACCGGAAAATACCGTACACCTCGAACGAGGTAAAGACCTACATCAGGCATTCCATAACGCTGAATTACGGAAATGTTACCGATATAGCTCCCGATATAAAACTTACATTCCATAATGCCGGCCATATCCTCGGTTCTGCCATCGCGCATTTCCACGTGGGCGATGGCCTGTATAATATCGCATTTACCGGTGATTTTAACTATAGCAAGAGCCGCCTGTTCAATCCGGCGACGGCAAGTTTTCCGCGGCTTGAGGCGCTTTTCATGGAAAGCACGTACGGGGGATCTGACATGATGCAGCCGCAGAGGGCCGATGCCGAAGAAAAACTCTATGAAACGATCAATACGGTGCTCTCGAGGGGAGGAAAGGTAATCATCCCGGCGTTTGCCGTAGGTCGTTCCCAGGAAGTCATGCTCGCACTCGAGGAGGGTATCAGGAAAGAGAAGATTCCAAATGTCAAGATCTATCTCGACGGTATGATCAAAGAGGCAACGGCTATTCATACTACCTATCCTGAATATCTGAACAGTGATCTCAGGAACCAGATATTCAAGGAAGGGATGAACCCTTTCCTTTCAGAGAGTTTTGTCGCGGTAGACTCCCCCGAGCTTCGGGAAAAGGTGATCAACGGCGACCCTTGTGTGATTATCACGACGAGCGGCATGCTGAATGGAGGACCAGTGATGGAATATCTGACCCATCTCGCGGCGGACGAAAAAAATGCCCTCGTTTTCGTGGGATACCAGGCAGATGGCACTCTCGGCAGACGCATCCAGAAGGGGTGGAGAGAAGTCCCGCTCGGGCGACGGGAGAGTATTGTTATCAACCTGGAAATCGTGACAGTAGACGGTTTTTCAGGCCATTCAGACCGACGCCAGCTGATGAATTACATCGGGCAGATCCAGCCGAGGCCTGAAAAAATATTCACGATCCACGGCGATGAGAATAACACCATCGATCTTGCAAGTTCTCTCTATAAACGATACCATATCCAGACCCATTCACCGATGAATCTCGAAACATACCGGATGGTCTGAACGAATAACCATGAGAGACATCATAAACCTCTCCCTTGGTGTATTCGCCGTTATGGCACTATCAAATGCCATCGTCCCGGTATTGCCGGATTATGCATCCGGAACCGCATTGCAGGGAGAGATTTATTCTGCATACTTTCTTGGCGCTTTTCTCCTGACCCTTCCCGCGGGAATTCTTTCCGACCGCTGGGGTTCGAAATTCCTCGTGATTGCAGCACTGTTTTTGACCTGTATATCCGGTATATTGTTGATATCGACTTCGTTTCTCGTAATTGTTCTTGCGGCACGTCTCATCGAAGGAATCGGGGCAGGGATGTTTGTGGCAGCCGCCCTTACTTATATCAATAAACAGCCTGATCATCAGAAACTGAGCGGCTGGTTCCTCGCATTCATGAATATCGGCCTGATTGCCGGGCTTATCCTGTCCGGTTGGGTCGCCGGGGTCTCGGGTTATAAGTCTGCCGGGCTTCTGTTGTTCGGTATCCTCGCACTTCTTTCATTTGTGATCAGTATCGTCATCCAGCCTGCTCCGGAAACCCCGGTAGGATCGGGGAGGACATGGAGTTCATATATCGGCACCATACCGGGAATTATCCGGGACTATTTCTGGCTGTGGTTCTCTTCCGTTGCCCTTATTGGAATTACCGGTGCAGTTACCGCGATATATCCCCAGTTCAGCGGTGCATCTCCGGAAGTTGTCGGCCTGGAAATTGCGGCAATGAGTGGGGCGACAGCGATTGCCGTTATAGTCGTATCAAAGTGTTCGTTCGCCCCCGTTCCGGTTCTCCGCCTTGCCGCAGTGCTCTCAGCCGGTGCCGTAATTGCCTGTTTTTTCACACCGTGGGCCTTTGTCCTCCTTGGGGTCCTGGCAGGGGTCGTAATGATTGCCCAGCTCGCATATCTTGCAAGTGCCGGGAGGGACCAGGGTACGTATATGGGCCTTTTCGATGCGTCGAGCTACCTCGGCATGACGATTCTTCCCTTTATTGCGGGTATAGTAGCACAGTTTGCGGGCTTCCTCATGGCGTTCCTGGTCACCGCAGCGTTCGCCCTGGTCGTCGCATTGACAATAGGTCTATGCAGGTCGTGCCCGAGGGTTTCAGTAAACACAGTCTGACGGGATCGTATCGGGATGGTTTTTCTGACATCATACGGGAATTTTACCAAATAATCTCCCACAATATCGGTGAATTACCATGACTGGTCTGAAAGCAGCATTCCCCCTGAAAAACCTATATTCTCAATAGGCTATGGGGATGGTAATATTGAATATTACTCCCTATAAGGTATATAAAGTAAAAACGGGACAGTTAATACACCCGGCCTACCAATCCTACTCTTAACTGCGAAAGGTCGCCGGACTTCCCCTGTTTCCCTTTCATGTGGTGTATGTACAAATGAATAGCACCGGAACAATTTCAACCCCGAGAATCGTGGCATTCATTGATATCGGGACAAATTCCATCCGGCTCTTTGTAGTCAGGCTCAATCACGACTGCTCATACACGGTTATGTCAAGCCAGAAAGAAGCAGTCCGGCTTGGGGAGGGGGAATTCGAGACAGGGATCCTCACACCGGCTGCTATCGACAGGGCGGTGATGGTTTCGGGGAGGTTTGTGGAACTCGCCCGGTCCTTTGGTGCCCACGAATTCGTGGCAGTTGCAACATCGGCCACCCGGGAAGCCCAGAACCGGTACGAGCTCCTTTCGCGTCTCAGGCACGAGGCCCACCTGGATGTCCAGGTGATATCAGGGCGGGAGGAGGCGCGGCTGATCTATATGGGGGTCACCGCGGCACACCATCTTGGGGAACGACAGGCCATGATTATCGATATCGGCGGGGGAAGCACGGAAATCGCTATGGGGGGGCAACGAACCTATTCATACCTCGCAAGCATCAGACTCGGGTCGATCAGGCTCGCAAACAGGTTTTTCCCCGGAGGGAGTGAAAAACCAGTCGGTAATGCCCTGTATGAGAGTATCAGATCCCATGTAAGGGAGGAGGCGAAAGCGTGCATCCGACAGGTTCGAAGACATCATTTCGATATGCTGATCGGGAGCTCGGGCACGATTATCAATCTTTGCGATATTTCCGCCCGGTTATTCCACCCCGATGAGCCAGGGAGAACGGTATTGACCGTGCACGATATGAAGAAGACGATCGCTCTCCTCTGTTCCCTGTCGCTCTCCGAACGTCGGAAAGTGCCGGGGATCAACCCGGAACGTGCGGATATTATTCTTGCGGGGGCGGCGATAATCGACACGCTCACCGAAGAGTTCGGGGTCACATCTCTTGAAGTAACACAGCGTGGACTTCAGGATGGTCTTCTCGCAGATTATCTCTCCAGGATGGAAGGGTACCCGCTCCTCGGGGACCTTTCCGTACGGGAACGGAGTGTCCTCCTGACCGGTCGCAATTTCGGCATTAATGAATATCACGCAAGGACAGTTTCCAAGCTCGCACTCGACCTTTTCGATTCAGGGCATACAGCAGGTCTCCATTCTATGAGTGCCAGGGAACGGGAGCTCCTTGAATACGCAGCATTCCTCCATGATATCGGCTCCCTGATCTCGTTCAATAATCATCATTCCCACTCGTACTACATTATCAGGAATAGCGATCTTCTTGGGTTCGAACCACGCGAGATCCTGATTATGGCCAATATCGCAAGGTTCCACCGAAAAAAGCTTCCAAGGAGGAGGGAACAGGATATGCCGGGGCTCGATGAGGCTGCAAAAGACCTCGTCCGCGTATTATCGCTTTTCCTGCGACTCGCCGAGAGTCTCGACCGGCGACATGCAGCCCTTATCGACCGGGTCTCTTTCACAACGGTGAACCACCGGTGGGCAGAACTTGAGATCACCGCCCGCGGCGACTGCCAGTTTGAGTCATGGGGGGTGGAAAACGAAGAGAAGAACTTCGAACGGATATTCGGACGGGAGTTGCACCACCATATTGTCATTGCGGAGACTACCGAAGATCAGGGACAACCGGGAGAGAAGTCTTTGATAGAAACGCCTGCTCCCTGGTTGTAACAAATTCTTCTGTTGGGCGCCATAGTCGCGGTATTCATCATCATGATGGATGTACCGTTGTAACAGGTACCATCCAGCCGGTGTTTACCACCAGTCGCTATGTACGTGCGTTCCTGCCGCAGGCGTCGTCTCACGTCCCTGGGCAGTTCGTTTGATAAAACCGATCTGGATGAGATAAGGCTCATACACATCCTCTATTGTTCGCGGTTCCTCGCCGACTGAGATAGCGATCGTCTTAAGACCGACCGGACCTCCCCTGAAATCTTCAGAAATTACCCGCAGAATTCGACGGTCCAGATTGTCAAGCCCGAGTCCGTCGATGCCGAGGAGCGTCAGGGCATGGGACGCCACCTCTTTCGTAACGTTCCCGTCTCCCCTGACGAGCGCGTAATCCCATACTCTCCTGAGAAGCCGGTTTGCGATACGCGGTGTTCCCCGGCTCCTCCCGGCAATTTCCCTGCAGGCATCGGGAGTAATACTTATCTGCATGATACCTGCACTCCTCGCAACCACCTGCACGAGCTCCTCCGGAGAATAGAGGTTCAGGCGGGCAATAATCCCGAACCGGTCTCTGAATGGCGATCCGAGGAGTCCGATCCTTGTCGTCGCTCCGATAAGGGTAAATTGTTCTATATCAAGCCTGATGGACCTCGCTCCCGGTCCTTCACCGATCATAACATCAATAGAGAAGTCCTCCATTGCGGGATACAGGACCTCCTCGACCACCGTGTTCAGGCGGTGCACTTCATCGATAAAAAGGACATCCCCATTCTGCAACGTGGTGAGGATTGCCGCCAGATCACCTGGTTTTTCGAGAACAGGACCACTCGTTGAATGAATTGACGTTCCCATCTCATGCGAGATAATGTGAGCGAGCGTGGTTTTGCCAAGACCGGGGGGACCGGAAAACAGGATATGATCGATTGGTTTCTTACGCTTCCGTGCAGCAGCGATAGCGATTGATAATGTCTCCTTCAGGGCTTCCTGGCCGATAAATTCCCGGAGATTCGCCGGTCGGATCGTTTCCTCACCGTTATCTTCCGATTGTTCCTCCCCTTCGGTTACCCGTTCTTTCATCCCTGCCTGTCCCCCTTCAGGATACCAAGAGCTGTTTTAAGAAGTGCCGGGGAATCGGGATCGGCCATTCCGGAAGCTGCCTTGGCAACGGCATCGTACGATTCCCGGCTGGGAAATCCCAATGCAATTAGTGCCTTTGTCACATCTTCCCGTACCTGTCCGGCGGTATCCACCTGTCCCGGTGCGGGAATGCAGGTCCTGTCTTTCAGCCGGTCTTTTAATTCGAGGATAAGTCTCTTCGCGTTTCTTGGCCCGACTCCTGTTACCCGGGTAAGTCTCCTCTCGTCCTCACAGACGAGCGCCTGTACCAGTTCCGAAGCCGGGATCTGGGAAAGAATTGAAAGGGCCATCTGAGGACCGACACGGTTCACGGTGATCAGGAGGAGAAATAATTCCAGTTCAGATTGATCAAGAAATCCTGCGAGCAAGAATGCATCGTCCCTGACAATCAGGTGAGTGTATATCCTGATCTTACCCTCGTGGGTCGAAAGCCCCCGTAGTGCTTTCTCTGTCATGCTGACGCGGTAGCCGACTCCATTGACATCGATCACGAGGTAATTGTCGCCAATTGTAGTGATATCTCCATAAAGGTGTGATATCAAGCAGGGTCACCTCATCTGGTTGATGTGGCAGAGAGCGACGGAAAGCCCGTCGGCTGCATCGTCGGGCCTTGGGATCTCATCAAGATGAAGAAGCCTTTTAATCATCTCCTGGACCTGTTTTTTGTCTGCCCGGCCCGAACCGGTCACTGCCTGTTTCACCTGGTTCGGGGTATATTCATAAACAGGAAGGGCCATTCCGGCGCATGCGAGGAAAATTACTCCTCTCACTTCGGAAACACCCATTGCCGATGTGATATTTTTTGTGAAAAACAACTTCTCTATGGCCGCATACCTGGGCCCGTGCGTTTTTAACAGATCGGTAATTTCGTTATATATATGCTGGAGACGAAATTCATGGGGAGTATGTGTTCCGTCGGTAGTAATACATCCGTGAGTAACATATCCTGTCGTGTTCCCCGTCTTTCTGAGCACACCGTACCCGACCCGCGCCAGGCCGGGATCGATTCCCACAACAATAACAGGTTCCTCAGGCATTATGGAACAATAGACCCGCTCCTGAAATAACCTTTTCACCACGGGGTGAAAGTAAGGGAGGGAATTGTCAATTGGGTTTTTATAAGGTCTGCTTATTTTTTTGTGGAATTTTTTTACCGGCCTTCTGTTTTTCATGCCAGAGACCCCGGTGACCGATAAACCAGGCCTGGGAATCACAGGGTTCCTGCCCTTCTGCCGGTTTTAACCGTTCATAACTCCCGTCAGCGTTTAATTTTCTTGCATTCACATTGTCCGTCAACTGGACTTTCAGAATCGTATCGATAACAGATCTCCTGATCGCAGGGTTATCGATGGGAAAGAGGACTTCCACACGCCGGTCGAGGTTCCTGGGCATCAGATCGGCACTTCCCAGTAGTACCTCCTCCTCTCCCCCGTTCCGGAAATAAAATATGCGGGGGTGTTCGAGAAATCGACCTACAATACTCGTCACGGTGATACGGTCGCTGACCTTAGGGATACCAGGTCTTAAACAACAGATCCCCCGGACCTGCAGGTCTACCTTCACGCCTGCCTGGGAAGCCCGGTACAGGGCATCGATACACTCCCGGTCTGCCAGTGCATTAATCTTGAAAATGATGTGTCCGTCTCCATGCTGCTTCTGGCGATCTATCTCACGTTCGATTCTCTGAATGATACCACTCCTGATACTGACAGGGGCAACGAGGAGCGAGCGATAAGAATGCAGGGCCGAATAACCGGTAAGGGTGTTGAATACATCGGCGATATCCGCGCCAATCACCTGGTTGCTGGTGAAAAGTCCGAGATCGGTATAAATCCGGCTGGTGGTAGCATTATAATTTCCTGTTCCGAGGTGCAGATACCTGATGATGCCGTCCTTTTCCTTTCGCACCACCATGCAAATCTTTGCATGGACTTTCAGGCCTGCCAATCCGTACACTACGTGAACACCTGCCTGTTCCAGTGCCCTCGCCCAACCGATATTATTCTCTTCATCGAACCTTGCCTTCAGTTCAATAATTGCTGCAACCACCTTGCCATTCTCACGGGCTTCCATAAGCGCAGCGACGATCGGGGAGTTTGGCCCGACCCGGTACATGGTCATTTTTATGGCCAGGACATCGGGATCCCCTGCGGCCTGCTTGAGGAACGATATAACCGGCGAGAAACTATCATACGGATGAAACAGCAGGGTATCCCTTTTTTTAACGGCGTTAAAAATATCGGCGTCTCCCTCGAAAGACGAAGGTGTCGAAGGGATAAACGGAGGATCTTTCAGGTCGGGGCGGTCAATAGCGTACAGCTGCATTAAGTCTGCCATACCGACAGGGGGCTCGACCTGGTAAAACATATCCGGGCTTACACCAAGTTTAGACGAGAGCATCCCGCAGATCCCCTCGGGCATCGATGAAGATACTTCCACCCTGATGGGGGACCCGGTGCGGCGGAGACCGACACTTTCTTCAACCGCTGTCAGGAGATCTGACGCTTCATCTTCTTCAATTTCGAAATCGGCATCCCTGGTTACCCGGAATGGGTATGCGGCTACAACCTCCATTCCCGGGAACAGGGATCCAAGATGAGCGATAATAAGCTCTTCGAGAAATATGTATTTTAAACGTAATTTTTCTGTTTTGGAGATCTTTGCTATTGCAGGGACAAGGATAAGGCGTGGGAAAAGATCGGTCGGAACTTTGATCCGGGCAAACAATTCATCTTTTTTAGTCGGGTCACGGACCACAATTGCAAGGTTTAAGGAAAGGTTCGAGATAAAGGGGAACGGATGGGATTTATCAAATGCCAGTGGCGTAAGGACGGGAAAAATTTCTTTATCAAAATATTCGAAAAGCCTCCTGCGTTCTTCGTCTGAGAGAAGGTCGTACCTGCATATATCAATACCCTCGCTGCACAGAGCAGGAATTAAATTGTTTTTCAGGCATTCTGACTGGGTCACCAATAATGGCGCCAGTTCATCATGGATGGCAGCGAGCTGTTCCGACGGGCTCATTCCATCGGGAGGCGCCTCGAGTACACCGCTCAGGACCTGCCGTTTCAGGCCCGATACCCTGATCATGAAAAATTCATCGAGGTTATTGGCAAAGATCGAAAGAAATTTCAGCCGCTCAAGAAGAGGATTCCTCGTATCAACTGCCTCGTCGAGTACATGCTGGTTAAACCGGATCCAGCTCAGTTCCCTGTTGATATAGTGCATTTTTGACGTGTTTACCAAATCCTGTTTCACACGATCAGGTCTCCCCGGCGCCATCCCGGATTAGTATAACGCAATTTCTATATTACAGGTTATTCGGGGGACTATAAATCATATTCCGGCCAGGTTCTTCCCAGATACTATATAGAATATTGAAATTTTTTCTCATATTCTCCTGGAGGATAATCGGGAAAACGGCTCCATTTCTCTTTTAGATTATTTTTTAAAGGGCATGGATTTGAAGAAAGGTATTCCGGCAGGTTTTACGCCGGACCCTTGTTCTTAAGAGAACAGGTATTGGGAAAAATGTTTAACTAGGGAGTAGTAATGGAACTATCGTGACGTGTCATGGGATTCAGCAGCGATATTATGCACACAATTGTCGAAAAGGAACTGAAGCGACAGTACCCTGCAAGTGAAGGCTGGGTATTGCAGCCGGGGCCGAAAAAGGTCGGCACGAATGAAATATTTTCCTTTACCAGGAGGACCGGAGGAAAGAACGAGGTGGTCTTCGTTGGGATCACGTTCGAAAGAAAAGTCAGCGATGAATTGATCGGCGAGCTGATGGCCTTGTTAAAGTCTCCGGTTGCATCCCGGTCCGTTTCACACCTGGCTTTGATCGCTCCCAAGGATACCGACATAAAAAATGTGCCTTCCTCGGTGCATATGAACTGGATGCGTTCGTTCCGCTTTGTGGACGATGACCTCCTGTGGCTGAAGCATCCTAACCACAGGGCCTGAATGCCGGGAGATCATACGTGGCGGAAACCAGAATGACAGGGGACTTTTAATTCTTTTTTGAACCGGTTACGAAGATCTTCACCGTGGGAGCCCATCCAGTACAGCCGCCGGCACTGCCGGCACCAGAAAAATACCAGATCTCCGGAGCGATGCCCGGGTGCATAGCCGGCCGCCTGAATCTCTCTTGTGTGGGCCACCCTTAACGGTTCATTGCAGAGAGAACACCTGTTCATGCGCAGTTCCGGATCTACTACGCCAAGGTCAACGAGTTGCTGCACCTGGTGAAGGACACCCCCCTCGCGGATAAGCACTGCTGAATTTCCACCCCTTCTCGCAAGGTCCCTGTCTCTCGTAAGGAGAATCCGACCTTCAGAAGACGCCCGTTCAAGTAATACCGAATCCTCCCTGGTATTCCCCGGGGCAATACTATTTGCGCTGGCAGTGTCGTATCCCATGAACCTGAGATACCTGCAGAGGGTCCCGAGCATCCTGTCGGCGAGAAACCGGTTGGCAGGTACGTTATCCCGGTACTTCGGTAACAATTGCAATCTTCTCCCGGCACCTGCCGCAGGTGTGATCGATAAGGTTCCGGATGGCGACGCTGTACCCCGAACGCTCGATAAGAAGTTCCCCGCATTGAGGGCAGTAGGTGTTTTCATACCGGTGGTTGACCACATTTCCGAGATAGGGGTAATGCAGGCCGAGCTCCTTCGCACGGAGGTATATTTTTTCAAGAAGGGGAACAGGTGTAGGGCTTCGATCGGTCATCTGGTAATCCGGGTGGAACCGTGTGAAATGAACGGGTGTATCAGGGCCGGTATTGTCGATAACCCAACGGATCAATGCATCAGTCTCTTCCGGGCTGTCGTTGAGTCCGGGTATTACGAGGTTCACGATCTCGACATGCATCCCCAGTTTATGAGCCAGTGCTGTCGAACGAAGTACTGGTTCGAGTTTCCCACCACAGATCCTGCGATAAAAATCATCGGAAAATGACTTGATATCCACCCGGAATGCGTTCAGCATCGGTTCAAGGTCACGCAGGGCCTCTTCGGTAATATACCCGTTTGTTACATATACCGTCCCAAGTCCTAATTTACGGGCGAGCATCCCTGTATCGCGGGCATATTCATGCCAGATGGTGGGTTCGTTATAAGTCCATGCGATGCTTTTGCATCCGCTGGCGATGGCGTGGGATACGGCTTCTTCCGGGGGCAGGTCCGCAGGTTTCATGGTCTCGACGGTAGCCCTCGATATATGCCAGTTCTGGCAGTGTTCGCAGTGGAAATTGCACCCCACGCATCCAAGAGAATAACAGAGAGTCCCCGGAAGGAAATGGAACAACGGTTTTTTCTCTACCGGGTCGATTGCTTCAGCCGTTACCCGTCCATAGGTTGTAGCGTACAGCGTTCCTCCGGTGTTAACCCTCACGCTGCATATTCCTGACTTGCCCTCCCTGATCGTGCACCGGTTTTCACACAGGGAGCATTTTACTACAGATTCAGGAAGTTTTTCATAGAGTTCCGCCTCGTGCATGACCATACTAACCGCGCATCTGTACTGGCAACTATGTAAGCTTTTCGCCGTTGCCGGGTTCCTTCTTTATCTCCTCAAGCGCTTCACGGAGATCTTTTTCGTCCACTTCGACAATCAGTGAGCCCCGGTAACCGCAATGTTTGCACCGGTACACCTGGCCGCCATAACCCCCGATCATCTCGTATATTTCCATACTCTGGCATACAGGACAACACAGGATCATTATTCATTCATTGTTCCGCCCAATATTCAAACCGTCTGTTGATTGCAGCATATTCCTCTGCTAGGTGTAGCTTGCTTCCTCGAGTCTGTCAGTTGAGATACCCCCTGTACCTGAAGCCCGGATACCGCGTGAGACGATCAGGTTAATAACTGATTTTTCCCCATCTCTATAAAATGAAAACTCTCGTCATTTCCCTTGGTGGTTCGGTGCTGGTCCCGACACTCGGTAATCACCGGATTCGCGAATATTCTGATATTTTGAAGAAAATCGGGGAAAAGCACAGGGTTTTTGTCGTAACGGGAGGCGGCGGCGAAGCCCGGAGGTATATCGATGCGGCCCGGGCATCCGGGGCCGATGAAGGTACGGCCGACGAAATAGGTATTATGGTAACGCGTCTCAATGCATTCCTCCTCGTTGCAGGCCTCGGCAGGGCCGCATATCCAAACGTCGCCCATGACCAGTCAGAAGCGATGGAATATGCAGAGTCGGGAAAAATCATCGTCATGGGCGGCGTGACGCCTGCCCAGACGACGGATGCGGTTGCGGCAGTACTTGCCGAAAGGACCTCAGCGGACCTCCTCGTCAACCTTACGTCGGTAGATGCGATTTACAGTGCCGATCCGAACATTGATCCCTCTGCGATGAGGTATTCCCGTCTTACCCCGGGGCGGCTTGCTGAAATTGTGGGAATTACTGACCTCAGAGCGGGTTCGAATAACGTAATGGACCCGGTTGCGGTCAGGATTATAACCAGGAGCAGGATCCCGCTGATCGTAATCGACGGCAGGACGCCAGATAACCTGTATGAAGCAGTCATACATGGCAAAACCACGGGAACTATCGTTACCGAGGAAGAAAATGCACGACTTCTCCCGTTGTGAAGTCCTGCCGTTAATCGTTAAATATTTCATAATTCCCGACATACGTGTAGATCCAGCACCGGGGTAGTAGGGTAGCCTGGTCCATCCTAGAGCGTTTGGGACGCTTTGACGGCGGTTCGAATCCGCCCTACCCCATGAATTCTGTTATTTTTTTCCGGGTTTCTAGCAGGGAGTGCAGGGAAAATGATCGACAGGGAAAAGGCTTCGGTAATTTTTCGTATCCTGGATCAGACCTATCCGTCAGCCGGCGAAGCCCCGCGCCACAAGGTTGCTCCGTTCCAGTCGGTGATCATCACCATTCTTTCAGCCCAGACGACCGACCGCTCCGTCGATGAAGTAAGCGGCCCCCTTTTTGAACGTTTTCCGACCCCCGAAGCACTTTCCAATGCCCCGGTCAGCGAGGTCGAAGCGCTTATCCATAAAACCGGGTTTTACCACGTGAAAGCGAAACGGATTATCGATGCATCATCGGTGATCGTCCGTGAGTTTGGAGGTACGGTGCCCGATTCCATGGAGGAGCTTCTTCGTATTCCCGGCGTCGGCCGCAAAACTGCGAATATCGTATTGTATCATGCATTCGGTAAAACAGAGGGTGTCGCTGTCGATACACATGTGCTCCGGCTTTCGCAGATGATCGGGTTTTCAGACAGGAATGATGCAGCGATCGTCGAGCAGGACCTGATGAATGCTTATCCAAAAGGACAATGGGGGAGAATTACCGACCTTCTCATCTCCCATGGACGGCACATTTGTATCGCACACCGTCCGAAATGCCCTGATTGTGTCATTAACAGGTATTGCAGGTATTACCGGGATGTGTTCCTGGAAAAGGAGAGACATACCTGAAACAGTTCTACCGGAATCCAGGAACCAAAGATATTGGTTATTCAAATTATCAAAAGCCAATTCACAAAATCTCAATTTAAAAAGGCAGATGAAACACGAGGGCCGCTATCATGTACCCGCACCAGGAAACAGTGAAGGCAATGGGAATGGTGAACACCCAGGTCTCCATCATCTCACGGGTCACTTCCCATTTCACTGCCTTGGCACCCCGTGTTGCTCCTATGCCAATGATAGCACCGCTCATGACCTGAGTTGATGAAACGGGAACACCGTGGGTAGTAACGAGAGCGATAATTGCTCCGCCTGACGTTGCAGCACAGAAGCCCTGGTACGGCCTGATTTTTGTTATCTCCCGGGCCAGCTTGTTAATAACCTTCCAGCCACCGAACAATGTCCCGAGACCGATGGCTACACTTGATACAATGACAACCCATGGCGGGACAACGAACGACGAGATAACTCCTCCGGCGACGAGGAGGGCCGTGATAACCCCAACGGCATGCTGACCGTCATTCGCCCCGTGTCCTGCCGCCTGGAACAGACTTGCCAGGACCTGGAAGGGCTGGAAGACCCGTTTCATACGATCCTGGCGCGAGAACCTGAAGGCATGGGTTACCAGGAGATCGAAAAGAAATCCGACTTCGAAACCGATAATCGGAGAAATAAAGATAAAAACCACAATTGCCAGGATTCCGGTCAGAACAAGGGTTCCGGTAAGCATCAGGATCGGGATGACGAATGCGATGCCAAAGATCATGCCGAGCACGAGCGCCAACTTCACGTTTTCCCGCATCCAGTATGCCAGGATTCCGAGGGTTATTGCACCGAGCATTGCCCCGATCAGGCTGTACAGAACGAGCGCCCCAAGCATTGGTCCGGGAGGAAGGATAAGAGCACCTGGACCGTATGCAGCCACACCGGCCCCGATAAGACCTCCGATTAGAGCCTGGCTGCTTGATAAGGGAAACCCTAAATGGGTTGCAAAATAAACGAGCGAGATCGCCGTAATCATCGCTATGACGATCGATGCCGGTGTGAGCGCTTCCCCAACGACGATCGCGGTCCCGATAGTCGCGGCGACCGCCGTCGTAAAGATAAACGGGCCGATGAAATTTGCAAGGGCTGATGATACCGATGCATTCCACGGAGAGAGAGCTCTGGTGGCGACGACGGTTGCTATCGAATGGGATGCATCATTTAAGCCGTTGACAAAATTGAGTACAAGAGCAAGAAAAATACCAAAAATGATGAGGATTTCCATGGAAATCAGGTATGGTTACGTGCGATGTCCGCGAGTGCATGCCCGACGTCATTGTATTTTTCCATGACTTTTGCCATTCCTTCATAAATATCCTTGAGCTTGATGATGAGGAGGAGATCTTTTGTCTGGAACAACTCGATTACTGCGCGTGAGAGCAGTTCGGAAGACAGGTTGTACATGCGGTTGATCTCCCGGGCATGCCGTTCCACTTCATCGGCCTGTTTCAGGGTGGACAGATCATCGATCCCATGGGTGATTTCCGCACTTGAGAGCACGATCAGGTAGGAAAATTCCTTCAGGAGATCGTTGGACTGGGAAATTCCATAGTTGCTCAGCTGGTGACTGACCCAGTCGATCCTGTCGAGCACATCATCCAATGCAGGTGCAAGCCGGGCAATCTCTTCGGGTTCCAGGGGAGTGATTAGCGAGTCATTGAGACGCTCATATGTTTCCCTGGTAATTTCATCACCGAGGTGCTCCAGCTGACGGATTTTCTGGGCCTTCTCAGTCCCCCCCGGCAGCTCATGGGTGATCTCGTCCAGGACAGCCGACGCTTCCGCAATTTTTTCGGCCATTTTCTTAAAAAGGGTGAAAAAAACCTTATCCTCCGGGAGGATGAAGTCGCGGATCCTCATAGTCAGAGATACCTATTGGAGGGCGACGAGAAAAAGGCTGTGCCGGATATATAGAGAATATAGAAAATCAGTAGTGCTATGGACCGGGCTGGAACTAAACCCGCGGCCTCACCCATGCATAGGTGAATATAGCAATGTAATGGAGAGCAATAGCGAAAAGAACCCCTAATGGACTGGGCGGGAATTGAACCCGCGGCCTCACCCATGCCAAGGGTGCGTAATACCACTTTACCACCAGCCCTAACGCAAAGCCTCTACCACATGGGGGTGAAACACGGTGCCAAGTAGCGATCTACCCCCGATCTATCGGCCCGCTCTAACACTATGGGTTGCGATCAGTTAAAAGGGTTATTTGTTTCTGTATCGAGGCCCCGGCGGGTGTGAATACAGCCCGGAACCACCTGATAATGACATATCGAATGATGGAACGGGATCCTTCGGTGGTTGGACATCACCTGCCCTGTCGAAAAACATCCGCCACACAACTACAGCTCCCGGCGGGGAGTAATGAGATCTGCGATTGTGCCAGTTTTCTTGCATCCCCGGTCTTCGGTCTCTTTACAACCCTGCCTTTTTCGATAAACCGTTCCAGGAGAGGCCGGGATCCTTCCGGGGCCCCGGTTCCCTCAGGCATCATGCAACGCCTTCCGTCCGGAAACAGGTACACCTGCTTAACACCGCTCCTTTTACCCCGTTTTGCAAGTGGCAATCCTTCTTTTTCAACAATATCCATGCCGAAATCAATAACCTGGGCATTCGCGATCGCGCCTCCGACGCCGAAGGCATCGACACAGTCGCGATAGGCAATAATATCATCGCGGGTTACGCCGCCGGATAAAAAAATCCTGACATCAGGATAGTCATGGGCATCGAGTTCCCACCTCACCTCGTCGATGATCGCCTTCATATTCCCACGCCGGGACCGTGGCGTGTCGAGCCTGACCGATGTAGCGCCGCAGCCGGCCCCTTTCAGCGATTCGGTTTTTTCATCGCAATAGGTATCGCATAACATCACCCTCGGGATATTTTTGGGTGCATTTGCATCAAATGATCGCCATGCTGCTTCAGGACTGTCATAACACATCACGAATGCGTGAGGCATTGTCCCGACTACCGGGATCCCCGCGGGGGCACTCGTATTGGAAACCCCGTCAACTCCCCCGATCCATGCCGAACGCTCGATCATTGTTGCGATAGCAGGGTGCTGTCTTCTCGAACCGAAGGAGAAGACGGGTTTTCCGGATGCCGCGATGGTAATATGGGCTGCTGCAGAGGCTATTCCGGACGAATGGCAGAGGAAACCGAGTATGGCCGTCTCGAACCTGCAGAAGTCCCGGTACCTGCCGGCGATGCGAAGTACCGGTTCATTCTCATGAAACAATGTCCCTTCCGGCATTGCATCGACAGTGACAGGCAGCCGTTCAAGGAGGTTGATAACATCGGCAAGCCCGCAGAAAATACCCCATGGATCGGGAAGCGACGGTGCGGTGACCTCCATGACAACAGCCGGGTTTATACCCTCTTTTTTCAGGATTTCCTCGCACCGTGGGAAGTAAATATCCGTGCACCCGCCATTCCTGATGGTCGAATCGTCAACAGTCTCAAAGATGCCCATATACACTAACTGGACGTTCCAGGATAATACAGGTACGGGAATATTCCGGGGAATGAATTGACAGGGATTTTATATGCACCGGAGATACCTTTTAATGACATTATACGAAGCAGCCGGAAATAGTGCCCGGCCCGTTTGTACGGAGATAACCCAATCCCGGGAGCTCAAACACCATGACACTTGCTATTATAGGGGGAACATCGATCCGGTTCTCGAGTCTTCCCCCCCTGAAAGAAAAAATTATCAGTACCCCATACGGAAAGTCCAAGGTGCTCAGCGGAGATGTGATCATCCTCCAGCGACACCAGGGAGATGTCCCGCCGCACCGGATCAACCACTGCGCTAACCTTGCCGCACTGGCAATACTCGGCATCGACCGTATCATCGCATTCAGTTCATCGGGATCCCTCAAGCGTGGTATAACCCCGGGCAGCGTGGTAATCCCTTCAGATTTCATCAGTCTTTTCGATATTCCTTCCACTCACGACCATTCGATATCCCATGTCATGCCGCAGATGTCTGCACGGCTCTGCAAGGAACTTGCATCCGAATTTCCCTCTGCCCAATCAGGAGGGGTATATATCCAGACCAGAGGGCCAAGAATAGAGACGGTTGCGGAGGTGAGGGCCCTTGCCGGAGTCGCTGATATCGTCGGCATGACACTCGCGAGCGAGGCAACGCTCGCCTGTGAACTCGGTATGGAGTTCGCTGCCGTCTGTACCGTCGATAACTATGCAAACGGGATTTCCGACGATGTGATGAGCTGGGAACAGGTCATCGAAACAACAAAAAAATTCTCGGAAAGGACTAGGGAAATGATCGTGACGATCATAGAACGTTTTGGCTGAAATCATGGAACCAGAGGAGATATTAAACAGGAATGGCCCGTTCCTGATACGGGATGTGCTTGCCGGGGGTCGGAGGAATGATATTTTTATCGACGGGACCGGAACAATTGCGGAGATCGGTACCGATATCGGACGCAAATATGTTGGTGATGCAGAATTTGTCATCGATGGCAGTCATTGCCTTGCGCTCCCCGGGCTCGTCAACACCCATACCCATGCAGCGATGACGCTCCTCCGGGGGTATGCCGACGATATGGTCCTCGGGGACTGGCTTACGAAGAAGATCTGGCCGCTTGAGGCCCACCTCACCGGAGACGATGTCTACTGGGGGACGAGACTCGCCTGTCTTGAAATGATCAGGACCGGAACGACCGCCTTCAATGATATGTACTTTTTCATGGAGGATGCCGCCCGGGCCGTGGACGAGGCAGGGATCAGGGCAGTCCTGTGTCACGGTTTTATCGATCTCGGTGATCCCGGGAAACGCGAAGTTGAATGTAAAGCGACAGAATCCTTTGTCTCGTTCGTAAAACTGATGAATAACCAGAGGATCAGGGCAGCGACGGGACCCCATGCCGTATACACGGTTTCACCGGAAGGTCTCCGATGGTGTGCCGATTTTTCAAAAGAGGAGGATATCGCCATCCATATTCACCTGTCCGAGACAGAGAAAGAGGTTACCGACTGCATCAGCCGGTACGGAAAGCGACCGCCCGCCCTCCTGGAGGAATGCGGTGTGCTGACCCCTTCCACGGTTGCCGCCCATTGTTGCTGGCTTGATGAGGGAGACTGTCGGATCGTGGGAAAACGGCTGGTCAATGTCTCTCATAACCCGTCGAGCAACATGAAACTCGCCACAAACCGTGCGATGCCGTACGAAATGCTCGGGAAATCCAAAGCAAACGTTTGTCTCGGTACAGATGGCTGTGCATCCAATAACAACCTCGATATGTTCGAAGAGATGAAAATTTCAGCCCTTCACCAGAAGTTTTTCTGGAATGATCCTACGGTCCTTCCTGCCGGCGAAGCGCTCCGGATGGCAACAGAAAACGGCGCCCGGGCACTTGGCTTCGGTCCCGGAACCCTTAAGGCCGGCTCGCCTGCCGATATTATCCTCGTCAGCACGGATGCAGCCTGCAACACTCCCCTGCACAACCCGGATTCGAACCTCGTATATTCCTGCAGTGGCGGCTCGGTAGTTACGACGATCTGCAATGGCAGGATGCTGATGCATGAACGAAAAGTCCTCCATGAAAAAGAGATACTGGAGGGAGCTTCCAGGGCAGCAGAATCTCTTGTACGGCGGACATTGTCCTGATACCGGGAACACGCCATGGACCCCGCACTGAAGTACACAATTCTCGCCGTCCTGATCATAACCCTGCTCTGTGCCGGTACGGGATGTACCATCAGGCAGATTGACCTGGAAGGCACAATCCCTGCCATCCCCCCTTACTATGCCCAGAATTCCGGCAATCTGAAAGTATATTTCATCGACGTCGGTCAGGGAGATGCCGAACTCCTCACGTGTGAAAATTTCACTATGCTCATAGATGCCGGAGATCCCGATGCGGGAACACGTGTAGTCTCGACGCTAAAAAACCTGGGGATCACCGATATCGACATCCTCGTTGCCACCCACCCCCATGCAGACCATATCGGCGGTATGCAGGATGTGTTAAAAAATTTCAGGGTTCACCGGGTGATCGACACCGGCATGCCGCACACCACCGGAACGTACCAGAAATTCCTGGAGACAATAGACAGGCAGAAGATCCCCTACAACAACGTGAACGTCGGGGATGTCATCAGCCCCGTGCAGGGTCTTTCGTTCCTGGTCCTGAATGCTCCTGCCGGAACCGGAATATCCCCAGGAGATGAAGACTTAAACGATGCTTCAATAGTTCTCAGGGTATCGTACGGACAGATCAATATGCTGTTTGAAGGGGATGCAGGGACGGCTGTTGAGGATCGGATGATAGCATCTGGGTTCCCGCTCGAGAGCCAGGTCCTGAAAGTTGCCCATCACGGGAGTTCCCACGGGACAGGCGGCGCGTTTCTTGCCCGGGTGAGGCCTGAAGTTGCCGTTATATCTGTCGGTGCAGGGAACCCTTACGGTCATCCGGCTGCAGCGACACTTGATCGTCTTACAAGCGCAGGGGCAATTATTTTCAGGACCGACCAGGACGGTACGATTGTTATCCGGTCCGATGGGATGAAATATTCAGTAACTACGGCAAAGGGGGGATTGTATGGTGTATCACCAACCCCTGCCCTGACTTCAACGGCCTCGGCGTGAAAATTGTTTGGGTATGGTCCCCCTCCGACCCCTAAATCTTTGCCAATAACCGGATGATTTTCCGAATTTTTAGCTCGTGTTTTGGAGGCCCCCTCTGATTTCATATTTTAATAATTTGACAGGAGGGGTTTCACCCCCTCCCTGCCCCTCCCCCAGTAGGATAGCCTTTGGACAGGGTTGATCGGACGATAAGAGGGAAAGAGTTAACAGGACAGTCCCCTATCCCGACCGGGTCGCCACAGCGGCGGGGCGGAGTCCCGGGAGCGTCTGAATACAAACACATTGTAGATGACTTGAGAAAGGACTGGAATTTATTAATTCCAGGATATCAACAGAGCCTAAAATGAGAATTTTTCGGTAATCAGGCCGTCTCGACCTCTTCAGCTTTCTCGAGATGGAGTTCTTTTATCGAGACTTCGCGCATTTTGTATTTCTGGATTTTGCCTGATATGTTTATCGGGAAATCATTCGTAAACCTGACATACCGGGGAATTTTGAAGTGTGCAATTTTCCCTCTGCAGAAGTCCCTGACTTCTTCATCCGTAAGTGTCTGGCCGGGAGCGATTTTAACCCAGGCGGCAAGTTCCTCGCCATATTTCACATCCGGGACGCCGATCACGTATACATCGGCAATTTTTGGATGGTGGTGGAGGAACTCCTCGATTTCACGCGGATAAATATTTTCGCCGCCCCGGATGACCATATCCTTTAACCGACCGACAATTTTGACATACCCCTCATCATCGATCGTACCGAGGTCCCCCGTGTGGTTCCAGCCGTTATGGTCGAGTGTCGCGTGGGTAGCGTTCGGGTTGTTATAATAACATTTCATGGTCATATATCCCCGTGCACAGATCTCCCCGATTTCACCCCTTGGTACAATTTTCCCGGTCTTCGGGTCGATAAATTTCAATTCGGTATGGGGGAAGAGCTTGCCGACGGTTGAAACCCGCCGCTCGAGCGGGTCCCTGGTCGTGGTCATCGTGACTCCCGGGGAGGTCTCCGTCTGGCCGTACACGATGACGATATCGGTCATGTTCATCTTCTGGGAGACCTCTTTCATCACCTCAATAGGGCAGGGAGAACCGGCCATGATCCCGGTGCGGAGAGTACTCATCGAGTAACGGGAGAATTCAGGGTGCGAAAGTTCCGCAATGAACATCGTGGGAACGCCGTGGAGTGCCGTACACCGCTCATTCTGGACCGTCTTTAAGACCTCTTCCGCATCGAACGCCGGCGATGGCAGTACCATGGTCGACCCGTGGGTGACGCAGGCGAGGTTCGAAAGGACCATGCCGAAACAATGGTAGAACGGAACCGGAATGCAAAGGCGGTCTTTGGGGGTAAAGCCCATTCCTTCCCCTATGATATACCCGTTATTCAGGACCGAATGGTGACTGAGGACCACACCTTTCGGAAAACCCGTGGTACCGCTGGTATACTGGATGTTGATCGCATCGTCGAACTCGAGCGACTCCTCCCGCTCGATAACCTCGTCACGGCTTATTTCTTCGCCTTTCCTGATGCAGTCATCCCACATAAACATCCCGTTGTACGGGATATCCCCAATGAAAATTACGTTTTTTAAGAAGGGGAACTTGTCGCTCCTGATATGCCCCGGGCGGGAGTCACAGGCATCCGGACAGGCCTCGTAGAACATTCCCACGTAATCGGAGGTCTTGAATCTTCCCTGAATGATGAGCGTTTGTATCTCTGCCTGCTTGAGGACATATTCAAGTTCGTAGGTCCGGTATGCCGGGTTGATGTTCACCATGACGGCCCCTATTTTTGCGGTGGCAAATTGTACCTGGATCCATTCGGCGTAGTTCATCGCCCAGATTCCCACCCGGTGGCCCTTATCGACGCCAAGCGCCATCAGTCCCCTTGCAAGGCTGTCAACGCGTTCCTGGAATTCCCCAAATGTCCACCGGATTCCCTGGTGGACGGAGACAACGGCATCGGTATCCGGGTTTTTGTTTGCAATCCGGTTGAACATATACCCGACGGTCTCGCCGATCAGGGGAAACGAAGAGATTCCGCAATCGTAACTGATTTTCACCATTGATCAAATTATGGCGCAGGAAGAGGATATATGACTACTGATTTTTTAATGCGAACACTTAAATCTCGATAATGCGATTTATTTTACATTATCGGGGTCGTGGCCTAGTCCGGAATGGCGACGGGCTCCAGCGGTCTTTCGCGTCCTGTGTGGATGATGAACAATGGGTCTTCTGAATGGTGATGATCCGTTGGAGCACTGACGCATGTCGGAGAGACCCGTCGATCGTGAGTTCAAATCTCACCGACCCCACGTAGCGTTTTTCAGCGGAATTGGTTAGAGATTCGTTTTTCCGGGACTATCGGGTTCCCATTGGTTTTTTTATCTAGTACAACAAGATTACTACTCATACCACGTGAGGATTTCATGTATCTGATTGGAGAAGCACTCGTTGGGGACGGAGCGGAACTCGCTCATATCGACTTGGTTATCGGGGATAAGGAAGGCCCGGTGGGATCGGCATTTGCCAGTGCCCTTTCCCAGCTCTCGGCCGGCCACACACCGCTCCTGGCGGTCGTCAGGCCAAACCTGCTGACCAAGCCGGCGACCCTAGTCATCCCGAAAGTCACGATAAAGAAAGTGACCCAGATCCGGGAGATGTTCGGTCCGGTCCAGGCAGCAGTCGCAAAAGCAGTCGCAGATTCAGTGGAAGAGGGAATATTCGGGGACTATGATATCGAATCCATCGTGATCCTCGCCAGCGCCTATCTCGACCCGGATGCAGTCGACTACAATAAAATATACCGGTATAATTACGGTGCAACCAAACTCGCGATAAGCCGGGCATTTGATACGTTCCCCGACAGGAAGACCCTTATTTACGAGAAGGACCGGGCGATGCATGCCGTCATGGGTTTCAAGGTACAGCGTCTCTGGGACCCGCCCTATCTCCAGGTCGCCCTCGACCTCGTGGACATGAACAAGGTGAAGCAGGTCCTAACGGAACTGCCGGAAAACGACCACCTGATCATCGAGGCAGGCACTCCCCTGATCAAGCGTTTCGGGTTGAATGTCATCTCGGAAATGAGAAAAATCCGCCCGAATGCGTTTATCATCGCCGACATGAAGATCCTCGATACCGGGAACCTCGAGGCCAGGATGGCAGCAGATGCATCGGCAGATGCCGTTGTCGTATCGGGCCTTGCACCACTTTCTACAGTGGAAAAGGCGATCACCGAAGCGAAAAAGACGGGAATTTACTCTGTTATCGACATGCTGAATGTACCGAATCCGGTCAAGGTGATCGAGACTCTATCGGTGAAGCCGGACATCGTCGAGCTCCACAGGGCAATCGATGCAGAAAGTTCGGCACATGCCTGGGGTAATATCGCCCAGCTGAAGAAAGCAGCCGGGGGAAAACTCCTCGTAGCCACTGCGGGTGGCATACGCTCCGACGTTGTTAAGACCGCAATAAAATCGGGTGCAGACATCCTCGTCGTCGGCAGGGCAATAACGGCAAGCAAAGACATCCGGTCTGCCGCTGAAATCTTCCTCGAAAACCTGAACAGGGAAGAGATAGACCAGTTCAGGGTTATGACCGATTTTTAAATAAAATATTATGTATATTTTTTATCATATTTAAATAGAGAGAAATCTTCTATTTGTTACTATTTTTGATTCTGTCAAGTCTTCGGGAGCAAACCCATCTGGCGAATTTATACAATCAATTGAATCGTCAATAAATGGTTAAAACCTGTATTGGAACTATTAAATAAATGTCAGTTTTTTTAGGAAAACATTAACAAGATCCCGACAACGTGACAGAACCCTGTTTTCCACTGCTCCTGCCCGGCATGATCGAATTCGACAACTACAATCCCGGTCTTCTGAGCCTGACGGTCGATACGACCGGCAGTTACGAGGAAGAAAATGCAAAGAATCCAAAAAGCAGAAGAATATTTGTTATCGTTTTCCTTTGCATATTCATAACCCCTGCCCCGTCGGTACCTATTTTGTTCATAAGGATCAATAAAGTACGGGGTACCAATGGCGTATGTCCACCGGATAGAAGTCCGCTACAAGACCGATCCCCGGCTCAAGGTCAGAACCGATCGGATCCGCTCGCTCGGGTTTTCAATTGAGGAAATGCATCTCGTCGATGTCTATACGATCTCCACGAGTTCACGGGATTTCACTCCTGAAGAGTTGGAAAAGATCGGTTTGCAGCTCTCAAACCCGGTGGTGCAGAAATTTACGGTGGACGAAGCTACGCTGGCAAACTTCGACTATGCCATAGAAATCGGGTTCCTGCCGGGTGTAACTGATAACGTGGGCGCAACGGCACGCCAGACCATCGAGGACTATACGAGGATAAAGTTTGCTCGGGGGGAAGCGGTCTACTCCTCGCAACTCTACTTCGTCTGCGGGAGACTTACTCCGGATTCCCTGCAGAACCTTGCGGCAACACTCGCAAACCCGCTGGTCAACCGGGTTCACAAAAAAACCCGGCAGGAATACGGGTCGGCGGGCATGGACCGGGTCGTTCCTCTGGTGGAACTCCATGAGCTGCCTGCCGCTGAGCCGGTCGACCTTGATCCTGATGACCATGAACTCGCCCGGATCGGTAAAGAGGGGATCATTGATCCACAGACAGGCCAGCGGAGGGGTCCGCTTGCCCTCGACCTTATCCAGCTCCATGCAATCCGCGACTACTTTGCCTCGAAGGGGAGAAAACCCACCGACGTCGAGCTCGAGTCGCTTGCCCAGACGTGGAGCGAGCATTGCAAGCATACGATCTTCGCATCTGCCATGGACGAGGATGTGCCGGAAGGCCTCTACCGGACCTGTATCCAGGCGGCAACAAAAAAAATCCGGCAGGAGAAAGGCGACAAAGATATCTGCCTTTCGGTCTTCACCGATAATTCGGGGGCCATTATCTTTGACGATCAGTACCTTGTCACCCACAAGGTCGAGACCCATAATTCCCCGTCGGCTCTCGATCCGTTCGGAGGCGCCCTCACCGGTATCGTCGGGGTAAACCGCGACACTATAGGTTTTGGTCTCGGGGCAAAACCCTGTATCAATGTCTACGGGTTCTGTGTCGGTGACCCTGACAGTGACCCGATCCTCTACCGCGGGAAGGACAGGTCAAACCCGATCCTCTCCCCCCGCCGGATCCTCGACGGGGTCGTGCTGGGTGTCGGGGTCGGGGGAAACTGCTCGGGCATACCGACTCCCCAGGGTTTCGTGTGGTTCGATAACCGTTATGTCGGCAAACCCCTCGTCTTCGCCGGTACGGTCGGCATCATGCCCCGCAAGCATGACGGCAGGTTGCTCTACGAGAAACAGGCAAAGGCCGGGGACCTCGTGGTAATGGTCGGCGGCCGTGTGGGAAAGGACGGCATTCATGGAGCCACGTTCTCCTCCGAAGCGCTCGACCCGGCAAGTCCCGTTACCGCCGTGCAGATCGGCGATCCGATTACCCAGAAGAAATTCTCCGATGTAATCGTTAAAGAAGCCCGCGATCGTGGTCTCTACAACAGCATCACCGATAACGGGGCGGGCGGGATCTCCTGTTCGGTTGCCGAGATGGCAAAGGAATGCAACGGGTGTCATGTCTGGCTCGATAAAGTCCCGCTCAAATACACCGGCATGGCACCGTGGGAGATCTGGATCTCCGAATCGCAGGAGCGGATGACCCTTGCCGTCCCGCCGGAGAAGATCGATGAATTCATGGACTTAATGCACCGCCGGGATGTCGAGGCAACCGTAATCGGGACATTCACGGATACCGGCCGGTGCATTGTCGAATTCCACGGGTCTGTCGTGATGGATGTCGAACTTGCCTTCCTCCACGATGGCATTCCAGAAAGGCACCTCAGGACTGCCCCCCCTGGCATTAAGTTTCCTGAACCTGATACCGCGTGTCCGGACCGTCTCGATGCAACCCTGAAAACAATGCTCCGGCGAAAGAACATCTGCTCGAAGGAGTTCATCTCAATCCAGTACGACCACACGGTGCAGGGCGGTCACGTGCTCGGGCCGGTACAGGGTGCAGGAAGGGTCCAGGGGATGGCAACCCTGACAAAAGTCGTTCCCGGGTCAGGAAAAGGAGTCGGGCTCTCCCAGGGGATTTTCCCCGGGTACTCTGAAATCGATCCCTATCGCATGGCCTGCGCCTGCATCGATACCGCCATCAGGGGTCTCATCGCCCTGGGCATCCCGCTCGATGCGATTGCTGTCCTCGACAACTTCTGCTGGTGCTCGTCCGACGAACCGGAGCGGCTCGGTCAGCTGAAAGGTGCAGCATTTGGGTGTTATGACGGGGCGACCGGGTTCCAGACGCCGTTTATCTCCGGCAAAGATAGCATGTTTAATGACTTTTCAGGATTCGACGAACAGAATAACCCGGTAAAGGTCTCAGTTCCCCCGACACTCCTTATTTCTTCCATCGGGATTCACCCCGATGTGACCCGGGCGGTCTCGATGGATGCAAAAATAGAGGGAGACCTCGTGTACGTTATCGGAAACACCGCCGAAGAACTCGGAGGGTCAGAGTACTTCGCCCAGCTCGGCTATGCCGGCAATATTGTGCCGGCACTCGATATTCCTGCAATGAAAGTCCGTTACGAGCGCCTCACCAGTGCTATCTCCCACGAGCTCGTTGCTTCCGCGTTCCCGATTACCCACGGTGGACTTGGGGTTGCACTCGCCAAGGTTGCAATCGCAGGCCGCCTCGGAATGGAAATTACGATCCCCGGAGACAGGAGGGCGGACTATTTCCTTTTCTCCGAGACACTCGGGCGGTTCGTGGTCACCGTTGCGCCGGATAATAAACGGGCATTCGAATGGGAGATGGGTACCGAAGCAACCCTGATAGGACGCGTGTACGGGACAAAACTGCGGATCACCGGTAAAACAATGGTTGTCGAGGTTCCTGTCGGTGAACTCGATGCTGCATACAAGGCCCCGTTCGGGAGGTACTAGGAATATGACGTCTGCATTTCCCTCTTTGAAACGTCCTCCGGGATCGGTCCCTGAACAGCAGGAAACAATCCCCGAAAAAGCCCTCATCATGAGCGGATTTGGGATCAATTCCGAGATGGAGACACGGGAGGTGTTCGCCCGCGCCGGCATGGATGCCGATATTGTCCATATCAATGACCTGATTGATAGGAAAAAACAGATCGCTGACTACCGTTTGCTTGTATTCCCCGGTGGGTTCTCGTACGGTGACGACACAGGTGCGGGCAATGCGTATGCAAACCGCGTGAGGAACAATCTCTGGAAAGATATCACCGATTTCCTCGAGGGCGACAACCTGGTACTCGGGATCTGCAACGGGTTCCAGATCCTTGCCAACCTCGGGCTTGTCCCCGCGTTCGACAAACATTACCGGCGGGATATTGCCCTGATGCCCAACCGCAAAGGCGTGCTGGAATGCCGGTTCGTCACCCTCAAACCCGCGGCAGACAATCTCTGGACCAAAGGCATTGAACGCATCTGGTGCCCGGTGGCCCATGGAGAAGGAAATTTTTCCTGTTCCAAAGATACGTTCCAGCATATCCAGCGCCGGAAGATGATCGCCTTTACCTACACAAGAGAAGATCTGACCCCCGCAAATGGCGAATATCCTTTTAATCCCAACGGTTCGACAGGAGACATCGCCGGCATTACCTCCGCAAGCGGCAAAGTGCTGGCACTTATGCCGCATCCCGAGCGTGCAATGGAGTTTGTCAACCTTTATGACTGGCCCCTGCAGAAAGAGCGGATAAAGCGGCAGCGACTGCCGGTTCCGGCAGCCTCCATGAACCTGCAACTCTTCCGGAATATCGTGGACTATTTCCGGTAACACCCTGTTCTGGTAATCCGGCGAGTCTCGCACCCTTTTCTGGACAGGGAGCTGTTCTTGACCCGGAATGATTTGGTCAGTTACGGTTAAAAGCCGGCCAGAATCCTCCTTGTTTTCCACGCCCTCGATCAGTTACCGCACCAGCGGGGAAAGGAATGTATTATTATCGCGAAAGTAATATTCCCCATACGGCGTCATCGTATGGAGACTCATACAAGCATCTGGAATACGCCCCTGACACGCGAACAGCTCAGGATGTGGATCGCGCTCTGTATCGTGTTCCTGTTCGGATACGTATGCGGTTTCATTGTCTGTCTCGGCTGGTGGATCCGGTAGGAACAGGTTTTCGGGGATTCGTCTTTTCTCCTTGATTTAGTATTGCACAGCCCGGCTTCATCCGGACAAACCTTCAGAGTTCGATAGATTCCCCGGGAGCCAGGATTGTGACCTTGAGATCGGTTGTCCGTTCAATTGCCCTTTTAAATGACGAGGGGTCCTGGGAAATTTTTGGCCACGTATTGTAATGAATCGGAATTACAAGGGGTGCGCCGATGAATTGTGCGGCCATCATCGCCTCATCCGGGCCCATGGTGAACCGGCCACCGATAGGGAGGAGCGCAACGTCAGGATCGTAGAGCTGTCCAATCAGTTTCATGTCCGAAAAGAGTGCTGTGTCACCAGCATGGTATATCCGTTTCCCATCCATGGCAATGACATATCCAGCAGCCACCCCGCCACAGTAACCGGGGGCGGCCGATTCAAACCATGCAGAATGGACGGCAGGGGTCATAGTGAACCTGACGCCTTCGACCTCGATGGTCCCGCCGATATTCATCCCCTCCGCCGGAATACCACGATTCTTCAGATATTTGGCAATCTCATTGATTGCGACCGTTTTTTTTGCCAGGCGAAGTGTATCCCCGAAATGGTCCGCATGCCCGTGCGTGACTGCTACAATATCCGGGTTCTCTTCGACCGGTATACCGTCACCGATAAAGGGGTCGACGAGGACGCAGGATGTCCCGGTTAACAGGATACATGAGTGTCCAAGCCAGGTAAGCTTCATAGCTGTACCTGATTCGGGCAACTATGAAAAATTACCCCCTTGCCGCTGAACGGGTATCGAAAAAAAAGCGTGACGGCCGTCACTGGCAATTTCCTGGCAGCATAATCCTGCCCGTACCGATTGTTCAGGCGATGTCTATCAGTTCAGCTTCTGTAATATCGATTGAGTCCCCAAGTCCGTCTTTCGTCGCACTCCGGGTCATCTGCTCGCTCAAGTCACGGTCTTCCATGACATCCCGTATCCGCTCGAGGTAATGATCGATCGTATGATCATCCCGCTGGTCAATCACGTGACGGTATTCCCTGAGCGTAGACGGGCTGACGCCGAGCTCCTCGCTGATCTCTTTCATTGTCTTTCCGGACTGCATCAGCGCTTCCATCTTCTCACGGTCGAACGGCATCTTGAAATCAAGGTCACGGAACAGTTTAAGGCGCACACGGGCCCTTGCAACGGTCTTCGAGAGCTTTTCATCCCCGAGTTCTCTTGCGATCTCTGTATCGTTCTTACCGAGGTAGTAGGCGGAAACAAGTCTCGCCAGCTGGATTGGCTTTAATTTGGTCTTGAAAAAGCCCTGGTCGAGGATCTCGCGCATCACGAGAGCGATCTCCCGTTCCACCGCGTCACGGTCCCGGAGGGAACCGTGTATCTTTTTCATCGGCTCAACGATTTTCGTTTTGCTGGTAATGTTGGTGAACAGTTCCAGAAGCTGAATCTTACGTTTGTCTTCCGGCATGTGTGAAACCACTCTGGGATTACCGGATTACATACCTCCCTGTCTATTTAATACTATCCATTTTTCAGGGAATACCGGAATGTTTTCTCACAAATTTTGGGATAATGTCAGGTTTGGTTGCCTGTTTCAAACGCCAACTTTATCTCCTGAACCTGCAAACATAATTGGATTTGGTAACAGGATTTTCCGGCCGGTTCCCAATCCGGGTTTGTGACGGTGACCGGGAATACAAGTTCGGATCCCGGATTTGAACAGCTTTTTGGTTACCGGCGTTCTACTATCTTGGATAAAACGGTGGTCACGTGAATGATAAATACGATAAAATAAACGACCTCATTAAGCGTCGTGGTTTTGTATGGCCTACATCGGAGTGTTACGGATCCGTAGCGGGTTTTATCGACTACGGTCCGCTTGGTTCGATGATGAAGCGCCGGATCGAGGACATCTGGCGTTCCTTTTACGTAATACAGGAAGGTTATTACGAGATTGAGTGCCCGACCATCGGCCAGGAGTCAATTTTTATCGCATCGGGCCATGTAAAGGGTTTTTCAGATAAGATGTTCCAGTGTCCCCATTGCAGGGAATATTTTCGGGCAGACCATGTCGCCGAAGGAGGGGGTATCGCCGGTGCCTCCACCATGACCGCCGAACAATTGCAGGATGTGCTTGCGTGTCTGCCGTGTCCCGCGTGCGAAGAAATCCTTGGGAAAGTTGAGATATTCAGTTTCAACCTCATGTTCCAGACAAGTATCGGACCCGGGTCGCAACGAACAGGGTACCTGAGACCTGAAACCGCCCAGGGAATGTTTACCGATTTCCAGCGGTTGCTCCGGTTCTATCGCGACAAACTCCCGTTCGGCGCTGTCCAGATAGGAAAATCCTACCGGAACGAGATATCCCCGAGGCAGGGTATGATCAGGCTCCGCGAATTTACCCAAGCGGAGGCAGAAATCTTCGTCCACCCCGAAGAAAAAAACCATCCGGAATTTAACCGGTATGCAGAATATGAGGTCCCCCTCTTCGGAATCAGGCAACAGCAGGAGTGTTCTGACCCGATGGTTATGACCATGAAGGACGCCGTGAAATCGGGCGTGATTGCGAATGAGTACGTGGCATATTATCTCGCCCTGACGCATCAGATGATGATGAGGATCGGGATAAAGCCTGACAGGTTACGGTTCAGACAGCATCTCCCCGACGAGCTGGCCCACTATGCGGAAGACTGCTGGGATGCCGAGATACTATCCGAACGCTTCGGGTGGATCGAAACGGTCGGAATCGCCGACCGGACCGATTATGATCTCAAAGCCCATGAAAAAGAGAGCGGCCAGTCATTTACCGTCTTCATCCAGTATGAGACACCCAGACGGGTAAAACGGCGGAGAGTGGTGCCCGATATGGGAATAATAGGGCCGAAATTTCGCGGGAAAGCAAAATCGGTTATTGATGCGCTCTGCAACTGTGAGCCCGGACCCGATGGTGCGACCATCATGGCCGGTGACGAGGAATTGTTCATACCGAAAGAATTGTATGAGGTACGGGAGGAGGAGGTCGATCTCCCCGGCGAGGAGGTCAGGCCCCATGTCATTGAACCGTCGTACGGTATCGATCGCATGTGCTATGCGGTGATTGAACAAAGTTACGACGAGGAGGACGTCGACGGTGAGGAACGCCGGGTCCTTCGGTTTTCTCCCCTGATCGCCCCGATCCAGGTCGCCGTGTTCCCCCTGATGAGTCGCGACGGGCTTGATGTCATTGCGGAGAGCATTACCCACCGTCTCCACGATCACCATATCCTCGCTGAATTTGATGATTCAGGTGCGATAGGGCGACGTTACCGCAGGCAGGATGAAATCGGCACCCCATTCTGTATAACTGTCGACTACGATACGAAAGAGGACCAGACCGTCACAATCCGCGACCGGGACACCATGAACCAGGCAAGGGTCCCGGTTGAACGCCTCCCGGAGATCGTCAGTGACCTTATCGAGGGAAAAAGGAGTTTTTCCGGCATCTGTCCATGACGTTCATCAATCACCCGCTGATACGACCTGGCAGCCTGGAATCGAGGGAATACCAGCTCTCCGTCGCGATGCGGGCACTTGATGCGAATACTCTTGTCGTCCTTCCGACCGGCCTTGGCAAAACTGCCGTTGCCCTCATCGTTACCGCATCCCGGCTCTATAACGAGGGAGGAAAAGTCCTCGTCCTCGCCCCCACAAAACCGCTCGTCGAACAACACCTGAGGTTTTTTGAAAACCTGCTCGTCCCCCCCGCGGGTCAGGCCGGGGACAGCTTTTTTGCAATGTTTACCGGTGAAACCCCGCGAGAAGGCCGCACACGCGGATGGAACCAGGCCGGGGTGATCTTTGCCACACCCCAGGTGATCAAAAATGACATACTCGCAGGCCGGTACAGCCTCGGTGATGTGAGCCTGCTCATCATCGACGAGTGCCACCGGGCAGTAGGTAATTATGCATATGTCTTTATCGCGGGACAATACCGTAGCACAGCGAAAAAACCCCGCATTCTTGCAATGACCGCATCACCCGGAGGCCAGAAAGAAAAGGTCATGGCAGTCTGCGTAAATATAGGGATAGAACAGGTCGAAACAAGGACAGAGGATGATCCTGACGTCAGGCCGTATATCCATGAACGTGAGATCGAGGTCATCCCGGTCACACTTCCTCCGGAACTCGGCTATGCTCTCGACCACATCAACCGCCTCGTCGACGACCGGCTGAAAATGCTTGCAGCGATTGGCATATCTGTTCCAAAACGGCAGCAGCTCTCCATGAAGGCCCTGAACGCGATCAATGCCCAGGTACAGGAGAGGATTGGCCAGCGGGATTCAAGTGGTTATGCAGCAGCATCGGTCCATGCAGAGCTGATGAAGCTGAAACACGCGATGGGTCTCGCAGAATCGCAGGGTAGCGAAGTGTTAAAGACGTATCTCGCCAGGCTGGCAGGGGAGGCATTGTCACCGGATGGTTCGAAAGCCAGCAGGCGGCTGGCGCAGGACCCGGTCTTCCTGTCACTTATCGAGCGGACGAAGGGCTGGAGCGAAGAACTTCACCCGAAGGTCCCGCTGGTAGAGGACGCCGTGAGGGAGCAGCTCCGGAACGCTCCTGAAAGCAGGATCATCGTATTTGCGACCTACCGGGATACGGTAACACTCCTTGTAAGCTATCTTAATTCCCATGGCATTCCCTGCGAACGATTTGTCGGCCAGGCGACAAAAGACGCGGGACAGGGTCTTACGCAAAAAAAACAGATCGATGCGCTCAGGCGTTTCAGGTCGGGGGAATTCAGGGTCCTTGTAGCGACTTCCGTGGGGGAAGAAGGACTCGACGTTCCCTCAACGGATCTTGTCATATTTTACGAGGCGGTTCCTTCCGAGATCAGGAGCATCCAGAGAAAGGGGAGGACAGGCAGGAGCGGGGCCGGGAAGATTATCGTTTTCGTCACCAAAGGGACCTCGGATGAGACATTCCGGTACGTCAGCCAGTCGAGAGAGCGGGCAATGGCACAGGGGATCCGCCAGATTGGAAATGATCTGCAGCAGGGCGCCGGACAGATGACCCGGGCACCGGTACAGCTCAGTATCGACGAGTATGCCGATCGGATTCACGGAACCGGAGGTCCGCTGATTTTCGTCGATGACAGGGAAACGTCATCAAAAGTTGTTGAAGTACTCCATTCCCTTGGTGCTTCAATTGATATCCGGAGGTTACCTGCCGGAGACTATGCAATCGGAGATCGCATCCTCGTCGAAAGGAAGACGACAGGGGATTTCCTGGATACACTGGTGAACCGAGACCTCCTCGGGCAGGTGCGGACACTCTCGTCTGCCTCCTTAAAACCGGTCATGATCATCGAGGGGGAAGACATCTATGGAGAACGTAATATTCACCCGAATGCAATACGGGGCATACTTTCTGCAATAACCATCGATCTTGGGGTGATCGTCCTGATGACCAGAAACGAGGAAGAAACGGCGGCAATGCTCCTGATCATTGCGAGACGTGAATTCGAAGCTCATGGTAACCAGAGGCCGCATATCAGGAAACCCTACCAGCCGGTCAGCGGGCAACAAGAGCAGGTTATTGCTTCGTTCCCTGATATCGGCCTGAAAAATGCGAGACTCCTCCTTGAACATTTCGGTTCAGTCCAGGGGATCGTAAATGCTGATGAACAATCGCTCGGCATTGTGGAGGGAGTGGGAAAAAAGCGCGCAAAAAGAATTTATGAATTATCCAGGCACCGTTATGGCTGAGAGAGCAGGATTAGTGCTTCTATTCCTTTCTTCACCGTATTCATCAGGGACAGGCAGCGATCCGGGTCGGGTTCGTTGGCAATGCGTTCGGTCAGGGTGATCAGGGTTGATTCAAGCGCACACGCCAGAGGCGAAGTTTCCCGTAAACCTGAAAGGCCACCTTCCGGCTGACCCTGCATCATATTCGGTTTAGTTGATTCACCGGCAGAAGAGGTCCTGGCAGGCACCGGTTGTTTTTTTCCCGTCCCTTTCCCTTTTTCTCCTTCAGTCTCGCAAAGGACGCAGAACGTGCGATCCTTGTAGGTAAACAACGGTGAACCACAGGCAGGACATGTTTTCGAGAGCATTTTTGCCCCTTTCAGGAGATACTCTGCCATGATATCGTCAGGTTTCTTTTCCGGCATGATGGTATCATATGAGGTTGGTTTATCAAACTATATAAGGCGGAATATGAGTAATAATAAGAGAGGGTCAGTGAGGCATATTGTATGACTAATCCGGAAAAAACTATCGAGAACTGTGTCCAGATGCTGCAACACATCATGGAAGACAACACCATACCACGAAATATCAGGCGTGTCGCTGATGAGACCCGCGTTCTCCTGATGAACAACAATAAAGGTATCGGCCTTCGTGCGGCTGAAGCGATATCAAAAATTGACGAGATTAGTAATGACCCCAATATGCCCGTTCACGCAAGGACACGTATCTGGGAACTCGTCTCCCAGCTCGAAACTATCCCGCTCGACTGATCGATTCCCGGTTCTTTTTCCCCGGGTCGTTACCCGGGCGAAATCAGAAAATTACTTTTTTCGCAGGTATTCCTCCCCATCAGCTCGTATCGCCGATGACGGTAATCACGACAGTTCTCTCGCGTGACTTCCTGACATCAAGTTCCACAAAAACGATCTGCTGCCAGGTACCGCACATCATTACGCCCTTTTGGAAGGGTATCGTGATAGACGGACCGATAACAGAAGCCTTGACATGGGATCTTCCATTGCCGTCTCCCCACCGTGTATTATGCCCGTAGTTTGCTTCATCAGGTGCAAACGTTTTGAGTGCCCGTAAAAAATCGGCAAGCACTCCGTCCTCGTATTCGATCGTCGTCACCGCTGCTGTCGACCCGGTTGCAAAAATAGTTACGAGACCTGAGACGAGGGTACTTTCCCTGACTGCCTCTTCAACCTGTGGCGAGATGTTAATTATCTGTCCTTCGCCCCGGGTGGACAGGTGAATAGTCTTCCGGAACATGATAAGAATTGTGTGGTCAGCAAAAGCAGATAACGGTTGTCAGAAATTTTGAAGGCATCAAATGAATGTCAGTGACCTGATGGAGATCCGGAGTTATCCGGTGAAAAAATAGTTAAGGCAGCGGTTCATCCAGTTCCGGGACGAGGACCGCAACCCCGACGACACGGTCGCCGTCATCGAGCTTCATGATTTTTACACCACGGGTGCTTCGTTTCTGTATGGAGATACCCGATACCTTCGTTCTCATGACGATCCCCGATGCACTCATCACGATTATTTCGTCGTTGTCGGAGACCGCCTTGGTCGTGACAACCGACCCGCCGGCCCTGTCGGTGAGGATATTCCTGACACCCATGGTTCCACGGCCGTGCCCCCTGAATTCGTCGAATTCGGTCCGTTTTCCCCGGCCGTTTTCGGTAATGACCAGGAGCATATCCTTCTCAAGGACGGTGATCGCCTTGAGCACATCGTTACCTCTCATCCTGATCCCTATGACCCCCATCGCGTTCCGGTGTCTCGGCAGGACGGCATCCTCGTGGAATCTCAGGCTCTGCCCCTTGCCTGTTGTAAGGATAAGTTCTTTTGTCCCGTCCGTTATTTTCACATCGACAAGTTCATCGCCTTCCCTGAGATTGATCACATTAATCCCGGTCGAACGCGGTCTCGAAAGTTCTTCGAGCGACACCTTGAGTACCTGTCCCCGCTGGGTCGCGAAGAAAAGGTACCTGTCGGGCCTGAACTCCCGGACAGGTATGACCGCCGTGACGCGTTCGTTGTTCAGGTTAAGGAGGTTGACAATCGCCTTGCCGCGGGAAGTCCTTGTTCCCTCGGGGATGTCGTAGACCTTCAGCCAGTAAATCCGGCCGGTATTGGTGAAGCAGAGGAGATAATCGTGGGTATCTGCGACAAAGACATTCTCCACGTAGTCTTCTTCCTTCGTAGACATTCCCATGATGCCCCGCCCGCCACGGCGCTGCTGGCGGTAGGTATCGAGATCCATCCTCTTGATATAATTGAGGGATGTAAGGGAAACGAGGGCAGGTTTATCCTCGATAAGGTCTTCTTTTTCGATATTGGTAAGGTCCGCACTGATCTGCGTCCTCCTCGCGTCCCCGAATTTCTCCATGAACGCAACGATCTCCTTCCTGATCTCGGCACGTATATTTACCTCCGATGAAAGGATCGACTTCAGCCGGTCGATTTCTTTTTCCAGGGCGGTCTTTTCATCGACGATCTTCTGTTGTTCGAGAGCCGCGAGACGGCGGAGCTGCATCTGGAGTATTGCATTTGCCTGCATTTCATCGAGGCCGAATTTCGCGATCAGCGTCGTCCGGGCGATATCAACATCCCGGGATGCCCTGATTGCCGCGATGACCGCATCGATATTGTCGAGTGCAAGGAGAAGCCCTATGAGGATATGGACACGTTCCTCTGCTTTTCTTTTGTCGAATTCGCTGCGTCTCCTGATTACTTCGATCCTGTGCTGGACAAAGTGCCCGATCAAGCCCGTCAGTGGCAGGTATTTCGGCTGGTTGTCGACGATTGCCAGGTTGATGATACCGAACGTGCTTTCGAGGGCGGTGTGCTTGTAGAGGTGGTTCAATATCACCGCGGAATTCGAATCCCGCCTGAGTTCGATTACAACCCTCATACCGTCTTTGTCAGATTCGTCGCGGATATCAGAAATGCCCTCAATACGCTTTTCCTTCACGAGCGTCGCAATATGCTCGATCAGGCGCGCCTTGTTTACCTGGAACGGTATTTCGGTGACGATGATCCAGTCACCTTTATTACCCCGGTCCTCGATCTCGGCAACGCCGCGAATCACTACGCGGCCGTACCCGGTATTATACGCAGCCTTAATCCCCTCGTCCCCCATGATGACCCCGCCGGTGGGGAAATCGGGACCAGGGAGCACCTTCATCAGGTCTTCCACCGAAACCTGTGGGTTGTCGAGGTACAGGTAGATCGCATTGCACACCTCCCGTGCATTGTGAGGTGGCATATTTGTGGCCATTCCGACCGCGATCCCGCTCGAGCCATTAATCAGGAGGTTGGGGATCTTCGCCGGAAGGACCGAAGGTTCCTGGAGAGATTCATCGAAATTCGGAACGAACTGCACCGTTTCCTTATCAAGGTCTGCAAGAAGCTCTTCGGCAACAGGGTTGAGCCGCACCTCGGTATAACGCATGGCGGCAGGGGCATCGCCGTCAACCGATCCGAAATTTCCCTGCCCGTCCACAAGCATGTAACGGTACGAGAACGGCTGCGCCATCTTGACAACGGTATCGTAAATCGAAGCATCACCGTGAGGATGGTATTTACCCATGACTTCCCCGACGATACGGGCACTCTTCTTGTAGGGTTTGTCGCTGGTGTTCCCCATCTCCCACATGGCATACAGGGAGCGGCGGTGAACAGGTTTCAGCCCGTCACGCACATCCGGGATCGCCCTTCCGATGATGACACTCATCGCATAATCGATATAGGAGGTCTTCATCTCCTCCTCGATATTGATGGGGATTACTCGGGGTTCGATCCCTTCGAGCTTCTTCTGTTCAGATGTCAAGGTTGGTCACCTCCTTCGCATGGCGCTTGATGAAATCCCGGCGGGCATCAACATCTTCGCCCATTAGTTTCTCAAAAATTTCGTTTGCAAAGCTTGCATCCTCGATTTTTACCTGTTTAAGGACACGCTGCCCTGGGTCCATAGTTGTCCCCCACAGCTGGGAGGCATTCATCTCGCCAAGACCCTTGTAACGCTGGATGCTCGACCCTTTTTCACCGAATTCGGCGATGAACTGCCTCATATCCTCTTCCCGGAATGCATAACGCTCCTGTTTTCCCTTTGCTATCCGGTAGAGCGGCGGCTGGGCGATGTAGATATATCCTTCTTCGATCAGTCTCGGCATGAAGCGGAAGAAGAAGGTAAGCAGGAGCGTCCTGATATGGGAGCCGTCCACATCGGCATCGGTCATCAGGATGATATGGTGGTAGCGGGCCTTTTCGGAATCAAACTGCTCCCCGACCCCGGTACCGATCGCCGATATCAAAGCCTGGATCTCGGCATTTTTCAGGATTTTATGCTGGGTGGCCTTCTCCACGTTGAGAATTTTTCCCCTGAGCGGCAGGATTGCCTGGAAACGGCGGTCCCTCCCCTGCTTCGCGGAACCCCCTGCGGAGTCACCTTCCACGATGTAGATCTCGCTTTTTGAAGGGTCACGTTCTGAACAGTCGGCGAGTTTTCCGGGCAGTCCAGAGCTCTCAAGGGTGCTTTTCCGTCGTGCAAGTTCCCGGGCGTTTCTTGCCGCCTCGCGGGCTCTTGCAGCCATCATTGCCTTTTCAACAATTGCTGAAAGTACTTTCGGGTTCTCTTCAAAATATTCGGTAAGGGACTGGTACACCAGGGAATCGACAATTCCCTTAACATTACTGTTTCCGAGTCTCATCTTGGTCTGGCCCTCGAACTGGGGGTTTGCCATCTTGATGCTGATCACTGCAGTGAGCCCTTCGCGGACGTCTTCCCCCCGGATACTGAGCGCAGCGTCTTTTATCAGGTTATTCTTCTTGGCCGAGGAGTTGATTGCCCGGGTTATAGCGCTCCTGAATCCCTCCAGATGGGTGCCGCCTTCGCGCGTATTTACACTGTTCACGAACGAAAAAACCTGTTCATTATAGGTATTGGTATACTGGACCGCGACATCGGCCTCGATCCTGTCCTCGGGGTCCCGTTTTCCGAGCACTATCACGTCGGGGTGCGTCGGCGTGGTACCGGTGTTGAGCCAGGTTACAAATTCCCTGATTCCACCGGCATAACAAAAGACCTGGTTATCGCCCGAGCGATCGTCCCTGATCGCAATCGCCAGGCCGCTGTTGAGGAATGCGAGTTCCCGCAGCCTGTGAAGGAGGACGTCGTAATCGAAATGTGTCGTCTCGAATATCGTTGCATCGGGCATGAAGGTAATATCGGTCCCTGACAGTTTCTTACCGAATTCTGCTATGAACGCTGACCGATCGCCGGTGTCGGGCCGTACAGGTTCCCCGTACCATTTCAGGTACCGTGCCTTCATGTCGGGAAGGCTCTCTTCACGCTGGGAAATGGAACTGGTGGGTTTTCCCTTACCGAATGACATTTCGTAGATATTGCCGTCGCGATATACCTTTGCCGTGAGCAACGACGAGAGCGCATTAACCACCGACACCCCCACCCCGTGAAGACCCCCTGAAACCTGGTACGTATTTTTGTCGAACTTCCCTCCGGCGTGAAGCACGGTAAGGACTGTTTCAAGGGCACTCTTCCCGTTCTTCTTCATGAAGTCGACAGGGATACCTCGTCCGTTGTCGACAACCGTGCACGAACCGTCGGTGTTGATACTTACCCATATGTGGTCGCAAAACCCTGCAAGGGCTTCGTCAATCGAATTATCCACAACCTCGTAAACGAGGTGGTGGAGACCGCGGGTATCGGTGCTTCCGATATACATGGCCGGACGTTCGCGTACCGGTGCAAGGCCTTCGAGTACAGTAATGTGAGATGCATCGTAAGGGTCGGTCAATTTCTCCCCCCCGTAGAAAGACCCGATCGAGCTGATAAAACGTGAATCACACTAAGTATTCGACGTTTCAGCACTTAATATTGATGAAATGCCCGATGGAAATTTAATGAAACTCTCCGATGTCGGGATCCATGATACCGAG
>DATKKE010000065.1:0-14141 GCA_035543455.1 Methanoregulaceae archaeon | reverse complement strand
GCCGCACTGCCGGCAGGTATAGATGATCTCGTCAGGTGCATATTCCTCTCCGCATTTGACGCACACAAGACGGTACATGGATACATGTTTTTGGTTACCGGTAGATATAGGAACGTTTTTTAGCAGATTTCTTATGCCTGCCTTACCTGATGCCGTTATCAATGGAAATGTTCGGGAACGTATTCTCTTCCGGTCTCACAACGATATGCCGGGGAAGCTCAGGACTGTGGTCAATTCCATCCATTGGCAATGAAACGTCGTAACCACCAGCTGGTAATGCAATTCGGTAATAGCCGTCCGGAGGGAACCCGGCTTCAGGTACCAGGCCGGAAAATCCTGTACTGAATATTGCCATGTGACGCGCGGGATATGCTGCTGCACGTTGTCCTTCGCTGATGTGGCATGGTTCAACGGGGCAGAGAGGGCCGATAGTTACAATTCCCTGGAGATAACCGTTTTCTGTTCTGCCATGGGATTTGAGGAACAGAATGGCGAAAAGAAGGATGCAGGCGATAATAATCATCACGCCCACAATCAAGATTTTTTCAGGATTTTCAGATTCCATCCGCCATCCTCCGATATTAACAAAAATACTGTACTGTGTACGTCCTGAAATTAATGAATTTCAGTCTTTTCTCATTTCATCTACAATATGTTGTATTCAGATGCTCCTGGACACTGCCCCGCCGCTTTAGCGTCCCCCGGGATGGTGAGAGATCTGAAAAATTATCTTCTTGCTTTATTGCCCCTATAACCTTTTCCAATGGCTATCCTGACGGGGGAGGGGCAGGGAAGCGTGAAACCTACTCCTGTCGACGTGATGCACAAACAAAGTGAGGGATTCAACAGAGCCAAAATATTCTATCATTTCCCTGATGACCCAAAATACTGACGGACCCATTTTCTGATCCCATTCCGCACTATCCGGAACCCATTGAGTATCTCATCCTCATCCCCCTGCCAGGATTTGGGATCAGGAAAATGTTTTGAAATAGCAGGTATATCAGATGCCGGGAGATCCGGTATAATACACTCCTTGTCACAGAGGACGACGATCCTGGAGAAATGTTTATCCCGGAATATTTCAAGGGATTTGGAAGCCTGGTGCGAAATATCGACCCCTGCCTCCTTCATCACCTTCACTGTCAGCGGGCTGACGGTTGCCGGTGATATTCCGGCGCTGTATGCCCGGAAACGATCCCCGTACATCGCGTTAAGGAACCCTTCTGCCATCTGCGAACGTCCGGCATTCCGTTCACAGACAAAGAGTACTGTAGGCTTTTTCCTCTGTTCGTTCATAGATCCCCTCCAGGTCAGGTTATTTTCCGGTAAATTTCGTGATATAACGCCGGTTTCCTGTCCCTTGCGGCCGGGATTGCACGACGTGCCTGCACTACGCGGTCGGCATCGAGTTGTACGAACGTCAACCCTTCATCGGATCCCGCCCTGGCAATGATCTCTCCGAAGGGATCTGCCGCGATTGAACCCCCCACATACCTGTCAACAGGGGTGATACCGGTCGTATTGATCCCGATGACGAACATCTGGTCTTCCAATGCGTGGGACCTGATGAAAAGTTCCCATGCATCCATCCTCGAAGCAGGCCATGCAGCAGGGACAAGCACACCGTCGGCACCGGCACCGGCATAAATATGGAATAACGATGAGAACCTGAGATCGTAACAGATTGCAATGCCAAATTCCATGTCGCCGACGGTGAAAATTGTGATATCATCACCTGGGACATATCCTTTATCCTCTTTTTGCGGTGAGAAAAGGTGCATTTTTTTATAAGTCCCGATAATCCCGCCGTTTGATCCGATCACCACTGCAGCGTTATATAATGACCCGTTTTCGCGGAGGCGGAATGTGCCGAGAACACCGATCCCATAATCTTCCGAAGCTTTTGACAGTCCCGATACAATTCCGCCATCGGTTGTTTCTGCATTTTTTGACGAGGCTGGATCCCATCCGGTGGCAAACTGTTCAGGGAAACATATCAGATCTGCCTTATTTTCAGAAGCCTGCCCGATGAGAGGAATAACCCGTTTAAGTGTTGCCTCCGGATCTTCCCAGGCCGGTTCGACCTGGGCTATGGCGATCGTGACCGTCACAATACTAACCCCGTTTGATTTCCCTGTTGGAATCGACCGATAATGGCCTTCCTTTACCGTGACCTGCATACAGTACAGGAAATCTGTTCATCTTATCCCCCTGTGAGTAGAGGAAACGCAAGTTTGATACCGGTAATAACAAACTGCACGGCAATCGCGATCAGGAGCATACCCATCAGGCGGTTAATGGCGCGGTACTCTCTCTGTCCTATCCGTGCGACGATGGTATCCGAATTGATCATCATCATGTAGGTAATGACGATGGAGGTCACAATTGCAATAATGATGATTGCAATGTTCACCCATGATCCTCCCGTCTCGTTCATTAAAACCAGGGTTGTTGTGATTGCCCCCGGCCCGGCAATCATCGGAAATGCAAGGGGAATTATTGCGACATCTTCCGCGTCCATACTTTCATATTTTTCAGTGGCAGTCAGCTTGGTCCTCGATGTTCTGGCATAAATCATCTCCATCCCGATACCGAAGAGGAGGATTCCCCCGGCGATCCTGAACGCCTCCAGGCTTATTCCGAACAACTGGAGGATGATTGTACCAAGAAGGGTGAAAATAAGCAATATTATCAATGCATAGCGGGTCGAATCGCGGGCTACCTTTTTCCGTCCCTCGGGATCGAGGTGCTCGGTAAGGGAAACATACGTGAGGGTGGCAGTAAACGGGTTGACAATGATAATTATCGAAGAAAATGCGAGGAGCGCAAAATTGAGGATATCTCCTGCCATGACCGATAATCTGTTCTCATCTCATAAGATTTTTTGGACGGAAAAAAATTGATGTCACTCGTAGAGTGCCGGTTCGTCGATCTTCTGGTAGCTTACCAGATCTTCCGCCCTGAAGTGGATAGCAATTTCGCGGTTAGCGCTTTCTACCGAATCAGACGCGTGGATGATATTTCTCCCGAGATCGAGGCCGAAGTCGCCACGAATTGTTCCGGGTGCCGCCTCTGCGGGATTTGTCGACCCGATAAGAGTCCTGACGACCCTCACGGCATTTCTCCCTTCCCATACCATAAGGAAACAAGGGCCGCTCATAATGTATTTTTTCAGGGAATTAAAGAACGGTTTCTGTATGTGTTCCCTGTACTGTTCGATAACACGCGGGTCGGGAAGCCATTCGAACCGGGCAGCCACCAGTTTTAATCCTTTTGATTCAAACCGTGTCACGGCATCCCCGATATGTCCTCTCTGGACACCATCGGGTTTGACCATCACAAAGGTCCGTTCCAATCCCGTTCACTCCTTACCGAGTGCCTTACGGCCGGCCTTGGTCCAGGCGACCTTTCGGGCGACACGACCGAGTTTGTAATTTTTCTGACACTTCGTGCTGCAGAAATAAAAAAGACTCCCGTCTTTCCTTACAAATAATTTTCCGGTACCGGGTTCCACCGGACCGCCACAAAAACTGCAATTTCGCATCTCGACCATGGTGATTACCGCCTTGAAAGCTTCTTTGCCTCACGTTCGGTCTCGAGGAGCATCAGTACATCCCCCTCGCGGATCGGGCCGACCGTATTGCGGGTGATAATACGACCCTTGTTGATACCGTCGAGGATCCTGCATTTGACCTGCATCGCCTCGCCATGCATCCCGGTCGAGCCGATCACCTCGATCACCTCTGCGGGTGTCCCTTCATCTGCCATGATCTCCTCAGGTTCTCAGGTCAGCGACCTGTTTGACGATCTCGTCAATGAGTTCCTTTGCTTTTCCCGGTTTGACAATTGCAGCAGCTGCAGATCCGACATCGAGGCCGCTGGCGGAGCCGAGGTCATTCTGCTTGTTGATAAAAAGGTAGGGGATTTTTTTCTCGTCACAGAGCGGGGCCAGATGCATTACAATCTCCGGAGGTTCTACATCCGCACCGATCAGTACCAGCGTCGCGATACTTCTCTCGATGGCTTTTGTGGCCTCGTTGGAGCCCTTCTTGATCTTCCCGGTGTCTCTTGCTATTTCAAGCGCTTCGAGCGCCTTATTCTGAATTTCATCAGGTACCTGGAATTTTGCCAATGTGTTTGCCATAACTCACCTCATTCAGGAGTAGCGTCTCCCTCATCACTCATCAGTCAGCGACGATGTAGCCATATTATTTTAACAGGAGCGGCAATAAAGGTATGTTACCCGGGTCTTCGGAAATGTAAAAGGAAACCGGGGCCGACGCCACACGCTCGTAAATTTTCCGGAAATTTTCTAATTCCGTTTCTTGAATGGATACGAACACGGCCTGAACCGGAACCGGTCCGGAATCTTCAGGCTTCAGGTGTGTATATCCGGACTCCCGTTTCGTTGTAGACCTCCCTGATTTTTGCTCCGTTGAGATTGACATCGTATCGTTCGAGTTCTGGTTCGCCCACATAGAGAAGACTGGCATTGTATTTCTTCATCAGTGGCGCGGTTTTGTCCGGGTCTTCGTAGATCTGTCGTACGTCGGCCATTCGTGTAGCGAACCATCCAGTTGTGTCACCCCGCCACATGAATTCATGGAAGGGCCATCCAATCACCGCCGGTATACCGGTAAAAGAAGAGATACGTGAATAATAGGTATAATCCCCGTTTTCCGCCTCGACAATCGTGATGTTTCCCGGAAGCGTCCTGAGCCAGGCTACTGCTTTTGCATCTCCGGGGTGGGTTGCCTCGATGTAAGCGAGGCCGTCAAGGGAACGGGGTCCTTCGGGGAGGTTTACCGGTACCAGGAGTGGAAGGGTGACAAATACGATGAGCAGCACCGCGATCGTCCCGTAAAGAATCTTTTTCGGGAGGAGTCCCTTCGGGATATGGGGGGTAACCATTCTTCCGAGCATGGAAAAAGCAGATGCTCCCATCATCAGCCATGCGGCGAAATAGAACTTAAATACCGTATTCATCCGGTAATATACATCCCCCATGCTGTCTTTTAAGTAGAAAAATTCGCAGAATATTATTATCAGGAGTCCTGCAATCGCGAGAATTTCAACAGGGTCAGGTCGCCATCGTGCAATAAGATAGACGAGGGGGATTACTGCAATGGCAGCAGCAATATGTCCGGTCAGTGCAAACGGAATCGCAAGGAGCAACAGGCAGGGCCGCTTGAGGATGTCATTGGAAAGGTAAGCGATAAAAATGACGACAAATATCCCGTGAACCAGTAAATAATCAACCGGACCTGTCGGTGTCGGTACGATCCCGATTCCCTGTATCCCCTGGGTCCTGATCTGGAAATAAAAGGGAAGCCACAGGAGCACGGATAACGGCGGGACAATGAGGAGGAATCCCCATGGGGAGTCGATAACAGCGCGTGGTGATGTTTTCAACCGGGAGACTGTCACGACCACGGCAGTTTTCAGTTCGCGAAGACAACTCCGGGTAAAAGTCAGGAAAAAACCGGATAAAGAACTGGCGGCGTGAAAGGTCTTAGCCGTTGTTTGTTTAAGACCGAGATGCCACACGATCAACCCGAAGAGCAGCATGAGAGGTGCATAAATCAGGACGTCCCATGTATTGATGAGGGGCATTGCACCTAGAGAAAGGGCAGAGAGCCCTGCGAGGCACCAACGGCTCTTTGTCGGGAGGGTCCCCCAACGCCTGAGTGCAAATACAAGCAAAAATATCAGGAATACCTGGTTGAACATCCCTATAAGGTGGGGATGGACATCCCCCCAGAGCAGGGAAAAGAGGGGGTATTCATTTATCGCATTCGGGATAGTCCTCGTACTATTCCACAACAGAGATCCGGCCGGTGTCCCCTTCAGTACTTCGTAAATAAACGACGGGTTGACGATAAGAAAAGTAGCCAGGGGGAGCCACCTGAACCGGTCGAGCAGGAGGTGGCCGAGCGCGTACATCCCGACCGCCGACACGGCAAACACCGTAGGAAGGGCGAGGTTGAAGACGATATTCGAAGGTACTCCGCTGATCACACCAAGTCCTCCGATCAGCCAGTATCCGAGGTAATAATACGTGTTCATGTATCCGCCGGCAAACCAGGGGTCCAGGGGGGGCACAACCGGGTTCCGCATGATCGACGCGATAAACGCGTGGTCCATGAATTTCTCGGCATAAGAAATGGATGGATTGACAAACCTCACGTTGAGCATGAACAGGAAACAGACAAGGAAGAGGAGTTCCCATTTCCACTCCCCGGAAAACGTTTCCTTAGTGAATTCTTTCCGGATGATTGCGTAGATGAACATAAGGCCGAAAGGGATCAGTGCTGCCTGAATGGGGAGTTTCAGTTCACCAAGGTACCACGTAATGAGGGTGAATACCAATAAGGAAGCCGGGAAAGCCGCGGGGAACGCCAAATCACCAAGAATTTTCTTCAGGTACGGCCAGGTGGACAGCTGGAGAAACGTGAGTACCAGCAGCCATGATACAACGGAAAGGACCTGGAACCCGAAATCAACCATTATGCCATCAGACCTTTAGTTCCTTGTTAAATGCGGACTTCATGATGGAAATTACCCAGTCTCCAAAGTAGTAGATCGAAATAATTCCACCTGCTACCGTTGCCAGGTTCTTAATCAGGTGATCGGTTACCGCTATGATGAATGCAAGTGCCGGTTCCATGCCCGAAAGCTGGAATGTGAGTGCTACGGCAAGCTCGTATGTCCCGACACCACCCGGTGTCAGCGGGACCGCTTTCACCAGGTTCCCGATCACAATCGCCAGGATTACAACCGGGACAACGACTTCCTGGCCAAACATGAGGACGACGAATATACAGACGGTTATGTCGAGGAACCATATGGTGACCGAAACTGCCGAGAACTGGACCAGTGACCTGATATTCAGCGAGGCTCTCCTGATCTCATCAACCATGGTAAGAATGAGCCTGATATAGCGGTTTTCAGATTTGATCTTCCCGATCATGATGAGGATGAGGAGGAAAAATGCGATCGCACCGAGAGGTACGACGATAAGAAGGAAAAACCACCGGGGGACATTTATGACATATGGCAGCGTGATGAGACCAAGCAATGCCACCGTGACAATGTCAAAAACACGTTCGACGACAAGCGAGGAGATCCCGGTCGATATCGGGGTATCATATTCATGGTGTAAAATGAAAATCCTGACAAGGTCTCCAAGCCGTGCCGGGACAATAAGGTTCGCAGTCTGTGAAATAAAAATACATGCTGTTGCAACGGCGAGGGTTGTTTTCACCTCGAGCGTTTCCAGGATCCCCCTGTATCGCACTCCACGCAGTATCCAGGCAAGGAAGCAGACGAGGACTGCCGGGATAAGATAAATGGGGACTACATACTGCAGGGCGACGAGTAACTGGTCCCAGACCGACAACAGCATGTAAATAATAATTCCTGCTGCAATAATGGTCGGAATAATAACTGCGCTAAGCTTTCTGAACATGCAGCTGCCACCACAGGCGGAGCACTGAAAGCCCCATTCCGATAACATCGCTCTTACGCACCGTCGTACCCGCCCCCTGTTCCCAATGTACTGGGAATTCTTTGATGCGGTACCCTGCTCTCTCGGCCCGGACAAGAATTTCAGTATCCCAGAACCAGTGAGTGGCCCTTACCTGACCTGACAATTCAATAACCCGGTCACGATTAAACGATTTGAATCCGCACTGGTGGTCATGAAGACTGCTTCCAAGCACGCTCCTCACAAGGAAGTTATACCCCCGGCTCGCGAACTCTCTTCCTCCCGTTCTACGGATCCTGCTCTGGCTGAGGAGTCGCGATCCGGTGGCAATATCATATCCTTCAGCTATCGCAGTGATAAGCTCCACAACGTGCATCATATCTGTGGCAAGGTCGACATCATAGTAACAAACAACCGGTGCCTTTGCGGCTGCAAACGCCCGGTTCAATGCCGTTCCCCTGCCAAGGCGGACGTCGCTGTGGAGAAGCCTGATCCTCGGGTCTTTTGCTGCATAGCCTTTCACAATGTCTGCGCTCCCGTCGGAGCTTCCGTCTTCCGCAATGATCAGCTCGAAATCCGGGGAAATTGCCGAAAGGTATTGTACGGAACGTGGTATTGCCCTTTCGAGTGCCGGGCGGTCATTATACACCGGGATCACAACGGAGAATGACGGGATGCTCAACGGGACCCCTCTGGATCTATGATCTCCGCCACGTCAAACCCGGCAATTACCGATCCCTCCATACTCCGTTCGGGGTAGTTGGGTCTCGAGAACATCCCGGCCATAAACAGGCCCTCCTCTCCATATGCCTGAATAAGATCCCGAAACCCGGTTGTATAAACCGGGCCTGCAAACTGGTCGATTGCAAGTCTTGACCAGTGTATTGAGTTATCGGAAACGGAAAACCTTCTCCTGAAGTCGTCAAGCATCAGGCGGTCGAGATCTGGCCGTATCATTCCGGTAAAGTAGGAGCCAAGGTAGACAAGGTGTTCACCGTATTCACCGGCCGGGATAAAATTGGTGTGCGAGACAACTGCCCCGTAGGGTGCTTCATCTTTCATATTAAGCCAGTAAATCCCATTGGTGACCTGCCTGTCGAGAGCGAGGGTCATGCACGCCGCACCCTGGTAGGGTACCGGTATGGTCGCCGGCCCCCCGGCTTTTCCAAGTTCCTGCGGTGGAATCGTCGACAATACTGCATCGTACCCAGTTCCATTGACCTGCCACCCTTCCCCTGTTTTTTTGATCACAGTAGCAGGGTTATTGCAGAACAGGCGACCGCCACGGGATGTAATGGACGATTCAAGTCCTTCGATAAGAAGATGGAACCCCCCTTTCAGGTACCCGAGTCTCTCTCCCGAAGACCCCCGGTTCGAGCGGATTTTTACCCTGCTAATCAGCCAGGCCGCTGAGATCTCGCTTCTCCGGGCTCCGAATTTGCTGCGTAAGAGTGGCTCGAAGAACGAGGAATAGATCCTTTTTCCAAGGTGCCTGACAATGTAGTCCTCGGCTGTCACCGAATCGAGGGCGTCGGTATCAATGCCTTTCGCTCTTATGGTAAGCCACGCGAGCCTGGCTTTGTCGAACAGGCTCAATTCAGGGTATCTGAGTATTTCCAGGGGAGTGTTCAGCGGGTAAATGGTGTCCCGTGAATAGTAACCGGTCGTACCGTTATGCCACTCGAGCTGGTTTTTCAGGCCCAGCTGGTTCAAAAGGGAGAAGAGCCTGTCATCCCCTTCAAAGCAGTGATGGTAATACCGCTCGATATAATACCGGTCGGTCCTGTAGGAAGAGAGGCACCCGCCAGACATCGAAGTTTTTTCAAGGATGTCGACTTCGTTGTTTCCCGACAGGGCATGAGCAGCGGTGAGCCCCGTCAAGCCGGCTCCGATTATGCAGATCTTCATGATGTTCTACAGTGCAGGGTATCTCTTCCTGCTGATATGTCTCCCTATAGTATTAACAAAACGGGGTTGAAAAAGGCTCCGGACTTACATCCTGCCAAATCGGGGCTTTCCCGTGCCCTTCCTTTATAAGAAAGTATTTGAACTCATGAAAGATAAGTTCTTAGGAGATAAAACACATAATTTTCCCCATTAAAACGGTAGATGGAGTAGCTGGATGAGGATCTTTTTCATCGGGTTTGGGCAGGCTGGTGGCAAAATTGTCGATATGTTCATTGCCCAGGATAAAAAACTCGGTACAAAAAGTTTCAGGGGAATCGTCGTCAATACGGCAAGAACCGACCTTATAGGACTGAAAAATATACCGATGAAGGACCGGGTCCTTATCGGCCAGACTGTCGTCAAGGGTCACGGTGTCGGAACCGACAACGCAGCAGGCGCCAGGATAACCATGGATGAGGTTGATGGGATCATGAGTGCGATCGACCGTGTCGGAACTCATGATATTGATGCATTCATGATTATTGCCGGTCTTGGTGGCGGGACCGGTTCCGGGGGAACCCCGGTCCTCGCCCGCGAGCTCAAGAAGATCTACCATGAACCAGTCTATGTCCTCGGGATACTGCCGGCTCCTGAAGAAGGCAGATTGTATTCCTATAATGCGGCACGAAGTCTCCGGACGATCGTTCATGAAGCGGACAATACATTCCTCTTCGATAACTCGGCCTGGAAAAATGAGGGTGAAAGCGTAAAAAGCGCATTCCAGCGTCTCAATGACGAAATTGTCCGCCGTTTCGGAGTCCTGTTCAGAGCCGGCGAAATGAGCAAATATGGCGTCGGTGAAATGGTGGTTGATTCGAGCGAGATCATCAACACGCTGCGTGGCGGCGGGATCACCACGGTCGGGTATGCGATAACTGCCGTTTCGTCGAAGGAAAAGAAAACGGGGGTGAGCGGGGTCATCACCTCGATAAAGGACACGATTGTCAGGAAAGGGCATGAGGATGAAGGTCTTCTCGGTGAAGACAGGACAGCCAAGATCATTTCACTGGTAAGAAGGGCGATGCTTGGTCGCCTGACGCTTCCCTGCGATTTTTCCACGGCTGAACGTGCACTGGTCCTGGTCGCAGGACCGCCAAAAGAGATCGATCGGAAAGGAATCGAAAAATCAAAGAGCTGGGTCGAGGAAAATATTGCAGGTGTGGAAGTACGGGGTGGAGATTATCCCGTTAACAGTAATTACGTGGCTGTTGTCGTGGTCCTCTCGACGATCGGCAACGCACCACGGATCAATGAACTCCTCGAAATTGCAAAAGAAACAAAAGATGATGTCTATAATCCGGATAAAGAAAAGAAAAGCACCTTATTTGAACAAGAATCAATCGAGCCACTGTTTGAGTGAGGGCATTATACGATGAATGTAAGAAAAACAAGCCTGGTCGTCCTGATAATTCTCTGTGTATCAGTATCTGTGGTATCTGCGGACATCACGGTTTCCAAGATGGCGGTGAGCCCGTCAGGAGATCTCGTGTCCGGGCAGACCCCGCCAACTTCCGTTACTGCCACGTTCAATATCGAATTCAATCCATCAGGAGGAGAAACATTTCCTGCCAGCGATACCCTGCTTATGGCGACAGAACTCGATAATGCCAAATGGACGTATACCGTCTCCCTTGACGGGAACCCGAACCCCGGGGTCAACGAAATCGGTAAAAATGTGAACATTAACGGCTGGATTCTTTCATATCCCTCAAAGCGTGACCTGGCAATGAGTGTAACGCTGAATGGTGACGTACCGGCAGTAAATTCATCCGGAAACATAACGATCGTCCGGGTCGCTGAAATTGGTTCCAAAGGGGCTCCGGTTAAGGGATCGGAAGATATAACGGTGCGGAATATCATTAACCCGGCAGACAAGACCAAGGCCGTCAGCGATGTAAAAACACAATTAACACAATTTCGTGATGCAATCGACGCAAAATCTGCGCTTGGAATAGATACGAGCGCAGCAGCACAGAAATATTCGGAAGCCAGTACCTCGATCCAGAGCGCGGATAAGGCCTCATCATCAGCCGTTTCCCAGTCCTACCTGAACCAGGCCAAGACTGCAATTCAGGACGGACAGACCGCCCTCGACCGGGCATCGACCCAGAAGGTCATTATCGATGCCCAGAAACCAATCGATCAGACCGATGACCTTATCACGTATTTCAAGGTCAACCGGAGTATGAGCAAGGACCCGAGACTCACGCCGGTTATCGATGCACGGGACCGGGCAGCAGATCTGATATCCGAGGCAAATGACCTGCTGTCGAGGGCGAAAACAGCTGATGATTTTTCAAATGTCAGGGATAAAGCCCTCCAGGCATCCGATAAAGGTCAGGAAGCATATAACGATGCCCTTGCCTTGCGGAAAGACATTGGCGAAGCGAACCCGATGGACTCGGTCACAAAGATATTTGGCGGAGTGGGAAGCGGCATCGCGGGTGCATTGATTTATATCGTGATTATTGTCGTCATTGGGGTCCTCGTTGTTGTAGGAATAATTCTCCTTAAAAGGCGTAAGGACTGGGATGAACTGGCATAAACAGCAGAACACGATACTTTTTTTCATTCCAAGGCTGTAGGGTAAATGAAAACCCAGCTGCCAGTTTCACATGATGATGCCATGTTGCCATACGTATCCAGATCCGGTTTATCCAAGGGACTTTTTTTATATCCGACCTCTTGCAGATTCTCTCCTGAGCTTTTTGGGGTATGACGTATCAGAAAACATTCTGCCTCCCATTCTCGGTACACCAGACTCCCGGGCTTATCGTCCTGAAGGGCGGCCTGATACCTGGAATATGTGCCCCGACAGCCGGGTTACCTCCCCGCTTTCCGGGAAAACGATAAGACTATATGGTATTTTTTCCGATATTGCAGTATGAACCACTCAATACTGGTAATCGGTATGGTCCTTGCCGTTGCATTCGTGCTGACGGCGGGATGCACGCAAAATCCGTCATCGCCGGTTGCGACACAGACCCCGATCTCGAACCCGACCTTAACCCAGGCTCAGCCACAGACTACAGCAGCCCTGGTGATACCCAAAACAACGGGGATGGGAACCCCGGGCCCGACAGAGTCTCTCCCAGTCAACTATATGCTTGAATTCCAGGTTCAGGGCAATGGGAATACTGCGAATCCCTACATGGCAGTTACGCTCATGGGGGGGAATGGACTGAATTTTGATTCCCGGGTCGATGTAACCTTTACGAAGCCTGACGGGACATCCAGCCAGGGCTCTATGCTGCCGCCGTTCCATGTAGGACAGCAGGTAACGTCCCCCTGCAGCACCGACAAGAACCGGGTTGAAATCTGGGTGACGGCTCCCACTGTCGGGAAAATTAAGACGTATGACGGGATTGTCCCGTTCCAATCGATAAATCCGTAGACCAGGCATAAATTTACCTGGCACATCTTATTTATGCAGGCTGGTAAACCCAACTTGTATGACTACCGATAACCATGTGATAATCCCGATATGACGGGGTTTCAACTCCGATCGGGATTGTCAGCGGTAATGTTTTGTAGTGTCGAATGATCCCTTAAATATCTCAAAAAAAAAAAAAATTAACGGGTTCGCAATCTATCTGCATCCCAATCCCGGTTTACGACCCGGTTGGACGGGTTACGGTATCAGGCTCACCGCGCTGCACCGGGAATCCGGAAGGGATACCTAAAGCTCCTGAGAGTTGCTGTGGCGATACGTTCAACTGCTGCGCTGCAATGGCAAGGTTCTGCCGGACACCCGCCGGCTTTGTCAGGGCATTTTCAAGCTGCTGTTCGGAAACACCCAGCTTTGCTGCTGCCTGGGCAAGAACCGTAATATTTGGTAACGCGCGTTGTCTCTGGCTCTGATTTGGTGGACCGGCAGGTGGTGTTCCATTGGTTTGCGGATGACCGTTACCGGTTTGTCCCGGACCGGAAGTACTGACGGAAGTCACCGAGGTACCGGTATTTGAATTTATGGAGTTATGGCTGTTCTAGACGCATCCGGTAACAACTATGGCAAGTAATAATGCTGATACTACAACCAGCGACTTCATCGTGTCTCTCATGATAACCCGTATACGTTCAACTTCGGTTGTCCGATTTATTACATGGCTATAATGCGGTAATCCAGTCAGGACTCAGAGGTTTTTGTACCTCTGGTATGATTTTCCGATGAAGAATCCGGGTGATTTCCCATTATGGGACAGTGGGAAAACCGGGGCAGATCGGACTGGGGTATGGCTCCACTTTTAATTTGTGCCTGTAATTCCTGGTTGAATGTCTTCATCGCATCTTTAAAGGCGGTTGAGTTGGAGTTCTGGATGGCACTTTGCGCATTTACCAGGGCCGCGTTAAGGCCCGAAACATCGGCACCTTTGGTATTCAGTGTGCTGGTAAGATTCTCGGCAAAACCGAGTTCTTTTGTTTCCATCGCCGGAGTCAGTGCAAATGTCCCGTTCTTCTGGATAGCGGGATAAGTTCCCTGCCGGAGACCAGGCTTTGGTATCGAGCCATTTTTTATCCCGGCCTGTAATTCCTGGTTGAATGTCTTCATCGCATCTTTAAAGGCGGTTGAATTCGAGTTCTGGATGGCACTTTGCGCATTTACCAGGGCCGCGTTAAGGCCCGAAACATCGGCACCTTTGGTATTCAGTGTGCTGGTAAGATTCTCGGCAAAACCGAGTTCTTTTGTTTCCATCGCCGGAGTCAG
>DATKKE010000064.1:0-9161 GCA_035543455.1 Methanoregulaceae archaeon | reverse complement strand
AAAAAATTCCGGGTTCAGGAAGACTCTGATACTATTCAGATTTTGAATGCTGGAATGATTAGTCCAGGGAAGAACACCATCAAGTAATATCTCCCCCTGATCCATTTGTGATATAAGGGTATCCCCTCCCCCGACGTTCCCCAGTTTAGGATTGGAGTCGATATATAAACCTGTATTTAGTGCCTGAAGTGTCGTGTTTGCAGGAATGTTTGTAATGGTAAACGAGGTATTTTCTGTCAGCGGGTCAATCCCGTATATCGGATCTTGCTTGTCGTAATAGCTCGGGAAATCAAAATAAACGATAAATGTACCGTTCGGAATCCCAGACACAACGACATTTGTATTGTCCTTCGCCATATCCATCGGTGGATTATCCCCATTTGCAGGCGCCTTAATTTTCACTACCCTGTGGATATAGCCCGTATTTGTTATATTAGAGACTTCATCGCCTACTGGCGGGAACCAGTATTTTGGAGAAGCCTGGTTTTCAATCGATGTGAGCTGGATATTATAATGATACAACGGAGTCGTCAACGGACCCAGGATCGGAGGTTCGTCAAAAATGACCTTCCTGTGATAATCTCCGGAATAAGCCGGGATAGTGAAAAATTTGCTTACTTTATATTCTGACAGGATATTCGGGTAATCTTTCGAAACAGCGAGTCCATATCGGAGGATGTTTTCTTTCTGGACCAGTGGGATTAGTTCCCAGTTGGTGGTATAATTCGTGGAAACCGGGTCTACACCATATCCCGGATCTTCTACAAGTATGACACCGGTCCGGTACGCAACTGCGTCGTAATCGATCGTCTTACTCTGGAGGTTGACGAGAAGCCCTGAAATCAGGGTCGCGACGGCGATGAACGCGATCATGAAAATGGTAAAACCCGCGATAAAATCGATAGAAAGGAGGCCTGAATTATCCATTTTTTTTGCCATTTTCGCCCCCGGAGAACATCTGATCGGTGTATTTTTTAGTAATTTTCACGCAATGGAGGTTTTACCTTGGTATCTATTTAAATGTTTGATCAGATACAGACCGGGGATGGATCGTGTCAACTGTCTGACCTGCTTCGCCAATTTTTTTAAAACCCTGGCGGGGATTAGATTGAAAAAAACCCAGGATATTGAGTTTTTCAAATTTCTACTATAATAATCTTCCTAAAATAATAATATTTATATTGTAACGAGACCTACGGTTCATCACTTGGAGGGTGCATGATGCGATGGGATAGGTTAGGGTATCTCTCGCTGGTGTTGCTGTTTTTGATATGCGCGGTATCGGCGCTGGTGCCGGACAACGCGACATTGACGAGCAGCAAACCGGATGGATGGTTTATAGCAAACGGAGTTGATACCGGTCAATTTACGGTGAATATTACGAATAATTCAATACCGTTGACAGGGTACCAGGTTACGTTTTCAGTCAATAATTCATTACTCGGCACCCTGAGTGTTACCAACGTGAATTCGGTAAATGGCATTGCACAGACCACATTTTCAACGCTGAAAAAAAGCGGGGATATGAGGGTTAATGCTTCTGTGCGTTACAAAGTCAATGATTCTGATGTCAATGAATCACCCAGCACCCTGAACCTGACCCTTTTCCAGCAGGTTGATCATGACACCCCCTATCGAATCGGATTATATAACTATTCTAACGAAATGACCGTCGGGACAATCAATCCTGTCCAGCTCGGGTTTTATGATAAATGGGGGAATCCTGTCGATAGCCGGCGTAATCCGCCGGATCAGGTTGAAATAACAGTTTCGCAACCATCACCACAGGATGGTGGTATATGGGGTGGCTCAACCTGGGTCGGAGATGCAACTTTTACTACGGACATCAATGGAACCATTTCACCAAACTTAAAAGTGAATTCAAGGCCGGGCTGGATCTATGTCCTCATTCACCCTATGACGCAAACATCAGACCATCAACAGGCAATTGCGGATAAATCGCTATGGATCGAAGCACTGCCCGGAATCCCATGGAGCATCGAAACCAGTGTCGAACCCACCAACAACCAGACCTATGCAGATGGTGTCAGCAGGTTCCATATTCAGTACCTTGTACGGGACAGTTACGGAAACACGGTGATGAACCGGACGCTGTCAATAGCCACTAATGTCCCTGGAGAACCCGAGCAGATTGTAGGTACCAACAGCCAGGGTCTTGCCATGATGATGTACGGTCCCAAGAGCAGCATCGGCATGATCTGGATTAATGCAACGTCAATCGATAACCCTTCAGTCCAGTCCCACCAGCAGGTCTGGTTTGTTAGCCAGGTCGGATACGATATGCAGCTTTCCGCGAATCAGCAGGTAATGCCTAGCAGGGATTCAAATCCAGGATTCACGGCACAAATAATCGCAAAAGTAACCGATGTCCTCGGTAACCCAAAGATCGGGGAAATGGTAACGTTCGGAAACGGGACAATCACCTACGATAAAGGACCCAACAGCAGTACGACCCTTCCGTCGCTCTCGGCGACTAGTGCCGTCACCGACAACAACGGATTGGCTATAGTGAATTTCACGCCGGGCGGATTCACGACAAATTTCACTGACCCAAAATATGAACCTGCAGCAACAGCACGGATGAACATCACCGCAACATGGAATGGGACAACCCGGGAAATCCCTGTTATGTGGAAGAATTATCCATACCTGAGTGCTGAGACGTATACCAGTAAAAGCCAGATATCCGTCAATGATACCGTCGATATCACCATTATGCTCAAAGGAGACGGATGGGCGCTGCAGCCGAAACCTGCAGATGTCGTTCTGGTGACTGATCTTGCCGGTGGTATCGGTGGCGCCGGATTACTCGCAAGTACGCAAAAGGCGGATAAAGCATTTGTGAATAATGCGACCAACTCAACATGGATCGGGCTTGTTTCATTTGGTAACAATCCCAATCCGTATAGCGCAGAAGCTCTGGCATTGTATACTCAACAAGAAAATACCACGCCACGAACGAACCTGTTCATGCCATATAATGGCAGCGCGTGGGACTGGTGTCTGGAAAATCCCACCCTTTGGGATAATAAAATACCGCCGACAACCATAATCAATACACCAGGTGATCCCCGGGCAGCACACTATCCATGGAGCGGAAATCCATACAATTATTTCAACTCCTACTCTGATGCCGCAATCGACAGCGATATAAAAGACGCCACTCAAAAAGCAGCCCTCCTTACTATCGTTAATAATTATCAGGCGAAGGGTGGAACCGATTACGCTGCCGGAATTAACGCAGCAATACAGGTATTCCGGAATGACCCCTATCCGGGCCATGCCAAGGCAATTATCCTGATGGGCGACGGTATTCCCATGATGGCCCCGATTTCACCCGGATCTCTTAAATCCTACTGGCCTTCCGATTGGTACCCCCGAAGTACTCTCGGATGGGAAGATGAAAGTGATACGGCGATAAATGCGGCAATAGACTCGGCAAATCAGGCAAAGGCGATGGGAATTACCATTTACGCAGCCGGGTATAAACTGGGTCCGGCTCCCGGTTATGTCGATAATAACACGTTCCAGCAACTGGTAAGTTCCCCTGATTGTTATTACTACACTCCGGACCCGTCAAAACTGGATGAAGTATTACTTGCAATCCAGGGAAGAATCCAGAAGGAGGCCGGGGTAAATACCGCCATGGACTTAGCATATAACCAGATAGAAGTCAATTCGATTCCTGTTGATAATACTGGGGCGGATGCCGTATTCGACTATGTATACTCCAACGGGAATTCAACCCTGGTGAATTCTTACTATACTACAAACGGAACAATTCCAAATCACACTCCTCCGTATCCCTATACATTTGACCAGTCGGCGGAATGGAATGGCAATCCACGGCAGCTCACGTTCTCGGTTGGTACGGTTCTCCTTAACCAGGTATGGCTAAGCGAATATCGGCTTAAGGTCCTTAAAGAGGGGAATATCAACATATTCAGCAATGATTCTGTTGTTACATTCGATGGACCGGTCGGTTCTGCAACATTACATCTTCCAAAAACATTTATCACAGGTATTGCCAATTTCACCAATACAAACGTTACGACAAATATCCTTAAATATACCAATATCTCCCAGGATACCGGAACCGATGACAGGTCGAGGTTGTTTATCACCTGGACATTTAACTCTACCTACACCGGGATAACGAATGTCTCAGAAAACTATTACATCATCACCTATGACCAGACCAAATATCTTGTCGGAGGGAGAACGCTCACGCCGTATGAGGCAAATCATGAACGTTCATTTACCATGAGGATTGCAGACTTGCCTGTAGGGTGGGAGAGATTCTTGCCGGTATTGAATGTAGTTGACGCACCGGGTCCTGAGCGTCCGGAAGTCCCCCCGACATTTGCTCCGCCGCCACTAATAGACCGCCCCTGGTTTATCGACCTTAAATAATTTTTCACCGGTTTTTCGGCTCTGTTGAATCCCTCACTGTAGTGATTTATCACCTTGACAGTACGGGTTTCGGCTCCTTCTGCTCCCTCCTACATCCGGATACCCATCGGATGAGGTTACAAGGGTAATGAAGCAGGAAGATACGTCTTCAGTGCTCTCACTGTCCTGACCCGGGACGGAGCTCCTGGAGCGTCGGATACAAATATATTGTAAATGAACTGGGAAGGAACTGGAATTTATCAATTTCAGGATGTCAACAGGGACCGGTTTTCAGGAAATGGAGTTCATCTTGTCAGTTCGATCCTTTTCTTCAGGACCTTCCAAAGATTTATCTTATTGTAATACATCAATGTAATCCATTGAGGTAGTGCATTATGGTCATACGGAAGGGTCTCATTCTCCTCTTATTTCTGTCCCTTTTAGCAGGAGTTGTCTCGGCAGCGTCCGGGCCTCCCGCTTTTACCGCGTCAATAACCAGCTCAAAATCCGACGGATGGTTTGTCGCGAATGGTACTGATTCGGGAACTATTACTGTTTCAGTCAAGAATATGACAATCCCTGTGAACGGATCCCAGGTAACATTTTCAATAAATAATACCCTTCTTGGCACGATCAGTCCTCAAACTGCCATTACCTCAAATGGAATTGCCTCTACCGTATTTTCTACTTTTAAAAAGAGCGGCGATATAACGATTAACGCCACGGTCCGTTACCGGTACAATGAATCGGATACCAATGAACCATACAAATACCTCGATGTGAGTTTATTCCAGCAGATAGACCATGACACTCCCTACCGCATTTCCTCCTACTATTATGCCAATGAGATGACAGTGGCAACAGTAAATCCCATTACCCTTGGTTTCGTTGACCAGTGGGGAAACCCGGTCGACAGCCGGCGGAAACCCGAACAGGTCTCGCTTACGGTGAGCACCCCTGCGCCCCAGGATGGGGGGTTTAGCAGTGGATCATCATGGGTAAACAATACTGTTATGTCTACGGATCGAACAGGGAATGTTTCAGTTAATTTGAAAGTCAATCATCTGCCCGGTTGGAACGTTGTCTTTGTTCATCCGCTGATGACCACTGCCGATGGCCAACAGGCAATCGTCGACAAATACCTCTGGATTGAAGGATTACCTGGAGTTCCATGGAGTATTGACCCGGTTATAGATCCATCTTCAAAGGAAACATATGCCGATGGCATCAGCCAGTTCCATGTTACCTATATCCTTAAAGACAAGTTTGGGAATCTCGTCATGAACAGATCAGTCAGGGTCGATACAAGCATTGCCGGAGAATCCACGATCGTAGGGACGAATGCACAAGGAGAAGCAATGCTGATGTATGGCCCGAAGTCAAGCATTGGGATGGTCTGGCTGAATGCTACCCCGTTGGATAACACTTCGATCCAGTCCCAACAACAGGTCTGGTTTATCAGTCAGCAGCCGACAGACATGCTCCTGACTGCAACCCCTCAGACAATGCCAAGTATTGATGCCAGCCCCGGGTTCACGGCTGATGTTATGGCAAAAGTTACAGATATTCTCGGAAATCCGGTTGCCAATCAAACCGTCACATTTGCAATCAATAATATTCATTATGATAACGCCAATTCTTCGGCTGCATCCGTGAGTAATCCCTCTATATCGAGTACTTCTGCCGTCACGGATGAGGATGGCTATGCTACCATAGATTTCACACCGGGTGGCTTCATCACAAATTATAGCGATAATCATTACAATGCAACAGCAACAGGGATGTGCAATGTAACGGCCACATGGAATTCCACAAGTCACTCAATTCCTCTTGTCTGGAAAAATTACCCCTATCTGTCTTTAAATGTTCAGACGAGTGCAAGCACGGTAAATGTCAATGATACGGTCCTTGTGGATGTCCAGTTGAAAGGAGACGGGTGGGCTCTGCAACCAAAACCAATCGATGTATACTTAGTTGTAGACCGTTCGGGAAGCATGCTCTATGACACGCCTGACAGGGAATATTCTGTGAGGCTTGCGGCACAGGGTTTCGTGAATAATATGAGTGCCATCCGGGACCGTGTCGGAATAGTCTCATATGGATGGAAAGGTACGGTTTCCCAGCCGGGATATAACTCAGGGACCACAGCGTACAGAGACAATACCTATCCCGGTGCACCTGCCACATATTCAGATTATGCAACTATTGACCAGACGCTCAACAACAATTTCACTGCAGTAAATAATGCTATTACCAGAATTGTCCCGGATGGAGGAACCCCAACCCGGCAGGCCCTGTATAACGTGATTACCAATCTGAAGAGCTCGGGTAGATCTAACGCCGTTAAAGCAATCATCATCCTCTCAGACGGAGACTATAATTGGTACGGCGACCCGTTGGCAGTAAACAGCGGCAGGGGTCACACAACCTGGAGTGCCACCGATTTCGGTGATCTTGATAGCGACTGGTACCAGTATTCAGGGCTGAACGCAGCTGACCAGAATATGTCGAGGTATGCCAAAGATAATGGAATTGTAATCTATTCCATCGGGTTCGCCAATAGTATTTCAAATGGCGGAAAGACATCATTAACGAACCTAGCGCAGGGTACTGGCGGGCAATATTACAGTGCTTCGGCGACAAACATCGGCAGCGTTTATACAACGATCGCCGGGGCACTTCAAACAGTAGCGGGGGTCAATACGAATCTTAATCTGCGGTATGACCAGATAGAACTGAATTATGTGACGGAACCTAACAGTGGAAATACGACGTCGCTCCAGTATGTCTATTCACCGGGGACTTCCACCTACATCAATTCGTACTGGATGAACGGAACCACTCTTGCGTCGTACCCCCAGACGATTGATCAGACCGGAACCTGGAACGGGAATCCAAAGCAATTGATTATGAACGCCGGCACAATCAGCTTGAACCAGGTGTGGGAGGCAAAGTATCTCCTTCAAGTAGTAGCGACGGGCAATATCAATATATTCGGACCTAATTCCGTTATTTCCTTCAATAACGGGACTCAGACCCTGTCTTTGCCAAAAACCTACATTTCCAGTATCCCGAATATGACAAATACGAGTGTGACGACCAACGAGCTGAAATATACCAGCATCACCCAGGAAACCGGATCGCCGGGAGATCCGGAATCACAGATGTTCATAACGTTCTATATTAACTCGGTGTATACCGGTACGAAACCACTTACCGAGCGATATTACATCATCACCTATGACCAGCACAAGTACCTTGTCGGCACGCGAATTCTCCAGCCCGCGGAAGCCAGCCAGCCAAGGACATTCAGAATGAGAATCTCGGATCTCCCCACGGGATGGATTCAGTTCCTCCCCGTTGTCGATGTTGAGGATGCCCCGGGTCCCGAACGTCCGGTAGTACCACCGAATATTGCCCCTCCGCCCACGAGCCCGGGAAAAGTGTATATCCAGTTGTCTTAAAAAAAATTTTTTTTGTTTTTTTTCTATAGCGATTAAAAGGTCAGGGTACAGCATTCCCATTATACGCATTGAACCTGACAGATTTTCCCTCTCCTGCCGATGTGCTGCTCAGCGTATACACCCCATTCACCAGCTCCATTTCATCGATATCAGGGTTTTGCACTTCCTGGAGAACCACACGATGATTTTTAATCAGATCTGCAGGTTTAACAATATTCCCGACCTGGATCTCGGTGTAATTTTCTTTACCATTCCATGGCATAAATGACAGCCCCATGGAAGTATAAATCGCAAATGATTGCTCCTGCCCTCGTTTAATGCCAAATATCCAGTGTTTTGCACGTCCGTCTGAATTGATCCCCTCACCGAGGATATAATAGACCGAGGTCTTATTTCCGGGATCGTAGGTCTGGACGGCCTGGAAGGCAGTGTCGAAACTGACAGGATTCTGATTGGTTTTAGGGGTGATATCAGTAATTCCCTGACCTGTCATCCCGGGTTCTGATGACAATATTCCCGTGCAGCCGGCAATGAGGGAACCAGATATCGTAAATACCACCAACAGAGATGTTAAGACTGCGGAACTACTTTTCACAATACAGGCTGTTGCATTCATTAAATTTAATATTGCTGGTTTGAGAAAGAATAAAACAAGAGAATGCGTACATGAGCGGAACAATAAGCAAAGAGATCATTTTTTCCTCCCCCATCGTCACCCGCGAACTTACTCCTGCCGAATTTCCGCTCGCCGCCGTCGTCTGGTACCATTATCACCAGCAGACTGGCGACCCTGCAACAGACAGGATTTTTGGAGCATTTATAGACGACACACTGGCAGCTGTCGCCCGGTGCAGGAGGCATAAAGACGGATTAGAGATTGACGGTGTTTATACTCTCGAAGAGTACCGGGGACACGGCCTTGCCCGCCTCGTTGTCCAGGCACTGGTCAATGCCTGTGGCCATGAGATGCTGTTCCTCCATTCGACCCTCGACCTGATCGGCTTCTATCGCACGTTTGGATTTCTCCCGATACCCGAGCGTGACCTGCCGCCGACCATAAAAGAACGCCTCGCATTCTGCCTCGGCGAAATGACAGGCTGTAATGCCTGTCCTATGAGACGGATGCCCGGCGTGTAAGGCAGGTCGTCGAAGATAGCCACCCACTCCCTGGCATCATCCCCATAGCACGGGGAAAATATGCATATCTCATAATACAGAAGATATATTATGGAATATACGGTTCTCCTCGAACCACAGGAAGAAGGCGGATACTTTGTCCAGTGT
>DATKKE010000063.1:0-54164 GCA_035543455.1 Methanoregulaceae archaeon | reverse complement strand
TCGCACGGGGGTATTAAACCCCTTGCTCGGTCGCATCATTGCTAAAGGCAGGCCGTGCCGTTTCTGTGCCATTGCCGTGACTCTCGCCACCCATACTTGCATATGGCTGCGTGCCCAGTAGGTGGGGGGACTTTCCTCAGCAGCAGTTACGCCACCGTCAGCCGCACTCTCCCTCTCATATTATAATGGGGAGAGAGCATTATTTACTCTTAATGGATATCCTCACCCCTGATGAAGGTGAACTGGCAGTGAAAATTGCCAGGGAAACGGTCGAGGCGGTGGTACAATCCAAAACGCCGTCGCTTCCGCATCTTCCGGCAATATTTTCTGAAAAGCGCGGCGTTTTTGTCACCATTACCAAAGGCGGGGATCTAAGGGGGTGTATCGGCTTCCCCTACCCGGTGATCCCCCTGAAGGAGGGGCTCCCAGGTGCAGCGGCATCGGCCGCTCTCGAAGACCCGAGATTTCCGCCGGTCAGGCCGCACGAACTTTCAGGGTTGTCAATAGAAGTGACCGTACTCACACCTCCTGAGCCGATGACCGTCCCGCCCCTGGAGAGGCCCGCCCACGTTATCGTAGGAAAACACGGCCTTATAGTCCGCTTTTCTGGCCGGAGCGGGTTGCTATTGCCCCAGGTTGCGACAGAATATGCCTGGGATTCCGCCGTATTTCTCCATCACACCTGCATGAAGGCAGGACTGCCTGGGGACTGCTGGAAAAATCCTGCAGCAGAAGTCCTCACATTCGAGGGGCAGATATTCCACGAGCAGGGTACCTGATGACCATCTCGTTTGAGATCCTCGACGAGGACATTAATGGCCGGTGCGGCCGGCTGAGGGTCGGAGACAAAGTAATCAAGACCCCCGCGCTTCTCCCGGTCGTCAACCCCCATCTTCCGGTAATACCGCCACCGGAACTGAAAGCAATGGGCGCTGGCGCAATTATTACCAACGCCTACATATTCTATCGCAGCAGTGAATTCCGTGGACAGGCCTTATCCCGGGGATTGCACGAGGTATTGGATTTTGATGGCATTATAATGACCGATTCGGGGTCCTTCCAGCTCTCCGTTTACGGCGATGTGGAAGTCACTAACAAGGAGACCCTCCTCTTCCAACAGGCAATCGGCAGCGATATCCTCGTCCCCCTCGACATCCCGACACATCCTGATTCGGACAGGGAAACCGTCATCCGCGAACTGGGGGTTACGATGGACCGGATCCGTGAAGCACGGGAGATCCTCGGCCCGGAAGCTCATCTTGCGGGGCCATTGCAGGGTGGACTGTTCCCGGATCTCCGCGAAGAAACCGGAAAGGCCCTGGGCGAGATGGGATTTGTGTTCAGCCCGGTTGGCGCGGTAGTCCCCCTGATGGAATCATACCGGTACCGGGAGCTCGTCGAAGTGGTGCTTGCCGCCAAACGTGGTATTCCGTCGTCTTCATGTGTACACCTGTTCGGTGCAGGACATCCGGCGATGTTCGCCCTTGCAGTGGCAATGGGGTGTGACCTGTTCGACTCCGCCGCATACGCTCTCTACGCAAAGGAAGGCAGGTATCTCACGACACACGGGAGCATGAAACTCGACGAACTCTCCGAGCTCCCCTGCAGTTGTGAAATATGCAGGCATTCCAGCCCTGAAGAGATCCGGAAATCCACGGACAGGACACGCCTGCTCGCGAGGCACAACCTGATCATCACGCTCACAGAAATTGCCCGGATCCGCCAGGCCATAACCGATGGAACCCTGTGGGAACTGGTTGACGAACGTTGCCGCGGCCACCCCGAGTTGTTACGGGGATACCGGGCTTTACTCGGTCACGGCGAAGAGATCGCCGGTCGTGACCGCGTATCCAAGAGGCGGTTCTTTTATCGGGGTAACGAGAGTTGCCTTCGGACAGAAGTGATCCGGTATCATGACATGATATCCCGGTTTTTCACCGGCAGGCGGGCACTGGTATCGTTCGAACGGAAACCCGGTTATCCTGAAGGGCAATTTGATTCGGTATTCTGGTTCCGCCCTCCGTTCGGACCCTATCCCCCTGAACTGAAAGAAACCTTTCCCATAGGCCAGTCCGAACTGCCCGACTGGGACGATAAAATGGTCAGGACCGGCTGTAAAGGGATTCGGGCACTCATCCTCGCCAATCCGGCATGCCACCTGACGATCCGGTGCGGGCCCGAATGGGTTTCTCTCGTGCGGCAGGAACTCCCGGGGGTCATCATTGACGGGTGTTGATATTAAAAAACGGGACGGACTGGCACGGTCCGGGACCTGCACCCTCGGCGGAAGCATCGTGAAGTTCCCGTTGGCTGTTGTTACAACAGAACTTTTTCCTGCGCTGAACGCCGTAAAACTGGCAAATATTCCTCTCTCGGCCGACGAGAAATTTACATCCCGGTATTGGCCAAAGTACCCGTCTCCCATGGTATGCGTACATCCGTTCCATACGCAGGGACCAATTTCCGGGGATATTGTAATGGTCCCTGGCTGGCATACGGCGTTCCGGAATCCCCGGCTGTATGTATCCTGGTTAAAAACGCTGAAGACCCGGGTTCCGCCTGACACGCTCTGGTACGCCCCGGCCTCTGCCCTTCCTTCGAATGTACATATCCTCTGTTATTCCGGGTTCGACCTGTTTGATTTCACAGCTTGCGACCTTGCATCGGTAACCAAGAAGTTCCTGCTTCCCGAAGGCGAGTTCGGCCGGGAAATGATGGAGTCCGGCATATGTTCCTGCGATGGCTGCAGGGCAGGAGATCTGAAAGTACACAACAGGCTTGCCCTGGTGCGTGAGATCGGGCTGGTGTCAGCATTTATCGCTGGTTCACAACTCCGTGAATTCGCGGAATCACGGTGCCGGTTACGAGCCGAACACGTCGCCGTTATGAGACTCCTCGACGCGGAATTTTCAATGCTGGAACAGGCGCTTCCCATTGTCAGGAATACCCGCTTCGGTGCCATGTCCGGTGAAACCCTCAACCGCGTGGAGGTCCGGCGGTTCGCAAGCCGCGTCGTCGGACGTTACGTTCCTCCGCCCGCCGATACAGCAGTCCTCCTGCCATGCTCTGCAAGAAAGCCGTATTCATCCTCCCAGAGCCATAGGAAATACGCTGAAGCGATCCAGGGAAGGGCTCACGAACTGATCGTGACATCCCCGCTCGGCCTCGTTCCCCGGGAACTTGAACTGGTATATCCTGCGGCGCACTATGACGTGCCGGTAACGGGGTACTGGGACAGGGAAGAGCAGGCATTCATTTCCGGCATTATCGGCCAATACCTGATCGCTCATCCCTACCGGCGCGTGATTGCCCATCTGGAGGGAGGCGCGCTTGAAGTCGCAAAGGCCGGTGCCAGGCTGGCAGGCATCGAGCTCGAATATACAACTGACGGCCGGAGGACGACAGACCCGGTCTCGCTCCGGTCTCTCGACTCTGCGCTGTCCGGAAACCGGAGGATGCGGCAGGATATTCTTTCGGGCACCTGTTCATGGCAATTTGGTACAGTCCCAGAAACAACCGGGATCACATTCCGTGGACGATATCCTGCAATCAGGTTTGAGAAAGGGAGGGTACAGCTGTTTTCGCTCGACGGGTCCACGGGACTCATCAGGCCTACCTTCGAGGGCTGGAAACTCCTCGGGGACTGCTACCAGGTTTCAATCGGCGATTTCCTCCCTCAGGGTGACATCCTGGTCCCCGGGGTAACAGGTGCAGACCCTGCCATCAGGGAAGGCGATGAAGTACTGGTACAGGGACCCCAGGTTATTGCTACCGGGCGGGCAGCGATGTCGGCAGAAGAGATGAAAAGGTCTCGCCACGGTATCGCAGTCCGGGTGCGTAAGATAAAAAGGGTGTAAATTCAACAGGTACGATACATTGCAGATCATCTATGGAGTGAAAAAATTGTTCCGTATCGAAAAAGCCGGACAGGCAGAGTGGGAATTGTGAGCACCCCCCCGATCACGAATGAGGAGAAAAGCACGATGCCAGCCGGTTCGGCGGGACCGGAATCCTGGCCGGTTGTGATCGCTGTTCCAAAGGAGCTGACTCCGGGTGAACAGCGCGTGGCTATGGTACCTGAAGTCGTCCGGAAGCTCACGAAATCCGGCTGCGAGGTCCGGATCGAGCGGGACGCGGGTACAAGAGCGTTTTATCCTGACGATCTCTTCGTAGCCGCTGGTGCGAAGATCGCGGCCGGCCGGAACGAGCTGTTGAATGGCGCCCGGATCGTACTGTGTGTCCAGCCCCTGACGGTCGCCGAGATTGACCAGCTCACTGCAGGATCGATCGTCATCGGGTTCATGAACCCGGCAAACAATCCCGAGGCGGTCGCCAGGATGCGTGACCGGCAGATCACCTCCTTCGCTCTCGAACTCGTTCCGAGGATCACCCGTGCCCAGAGCATGGATGCGCTTAGTTCCCAGGCAACGGCCGGCGGATACGTGGCGGCCATCCTTGGCGCCGATAACTGCCCAAAGTTTCTCCCGATGCTTACTACGGCAGCGGGTACGATACGCCCGGCAACCGTGCTGATCCTTGGTGCCGGTGTCGCAGGCCTCATGGCAATCGCAACGTCAAAGAGGCTCGGCGCGGTTGTCGAGGCGTACGATGTCCGCCGTGCTGCCGGTGAGCAGGTGCGGAGCCTCGGTGCTAAGTTCCTCGAACTTGAGATCGACGCTGAAGGCCAGGGTGGCTACGCCCGCGAGCTCACGCCCGAGGAAAAGGAAAAAGAACAGCAGATGGTCTCTGCTGCCGTTGGACGGGCTGATATTGTCATTACAACGGCCGCTATCCCCGGCCGGAAAGCCCCGGTCCTCATAACCAGAGAGATTGTCGCTACGATGCGGCCTGGTGCCGTCATTATTGATATGGCCGCCGAATCAGGCGGTAACTGTGAACTGACCCAGGCAGGTGAGAGTATCCGGGAGTACGGAATACTGATCATGGGCCCGCTGAACCTCCCTGCAAGAGTGCCGTTCCACTCCAGCCAGATGTATGCAAAGAACCTCCATTCGTTTCTTTCTCTGCTCCTCGACAAGGATGGGAAAATAGTCCGGGAATTCAGCGACGAGATTCTGGTTGCAAGCCTTCTTGTACACGGTGGCAGCGTGACCCATAAACCGACCCGGAACCTCTTGCAAGGTGTGGAACCATGACCGACATGACCACATTCTGGACATCGGTCTACATTGTGATGCTCGCTGCATTTACCGGGTACGTCGTTATCAGCAGGGTCCCCGTCATCCTGCACACGCCCCTGATGAGCGGCTCGAACTTCATCCACGGGATTGTCCTTGTCGGTGCAATGGTCGCGCTCGGTCTTGCCACAACGCCCCTGCAGCAAGTCATCGGATTCGTCGCGGTTGTCCTTGGTGCGGCAAACGTCACCGGTGGTTATGTCGTCACGGAGCGGATCCTCAGGATGTTCGACCGAAGCGGGAAAAAACCCGGCAAGAGGGGCTGAAATGTTCGACTTCTCCTCCCTGATCGACCCGATCTATATCGCGACGATATTCTTCTTTATTATAGGCCTGCAACGGATGAGCCACCCCCTTACCGCCCGGAGCGGGATCGTATGGGCCGGCGCAGCAATGCTGATCGCGACACTCGTAACATTCCTCACGCCCGGGCTCAACAACTTCGCACTTATAGCGATCGCAATCGTTATCGGCGGAGGATTCGGGTATATCGCCGCAAAGCGCGTTGCGATGACCGACATGCCCCAGATGATAGCGCTCTACAATGGGATGGGTGGAGGCGCTGCGGCAGGGATTTCGGCAGTCGCGCTTCTCGGCACAACGAATGCAATCACGGGTTCCCTCGCGGTTATCGGGGGCCTTATCGGTGCAGTCTCGTTCGCTGGGAGCCTGATCGCATTCATGAAACTCCAGGGCTGGATGCGCCCGCGGCCGATCACGTTCACGGGGCAGCAGGTCCTCAACATGGCAGTCCTCATCCTCGCCATCGTTTCCGGCGTGCTCGTTATCACGCAGCCATCCTGGATACCACTGTCCATCGGCATGTATCTCCCGCTCTTCTTCACCCTCTCGATCTGCTTCGGGGTCCTTATGACACTTCCCATCGGCGGGGCCGATATGCCCGTCGTGATCTCGATGTACAACGCCTTCACGGGCCTGGCCGTAGCCCTTGACGGGTTCTCGTTCGCGACTCCCAACTATGCAATGGTCATCGCCGGTATCATTGTTGGCGCCGCGGGTTCGCTGCTGACACTCAATATGGCGCGGGCGATGAACCGTTCGATCCCGAACGTCTTCTTCGGGGCGTTTGGCTCAAAAGAGGAGAAAGAGACGCATATCCAGGGCAGCATGAAGTCGACCGATGTTGACGATGTCGCGGTCATGCTCGCATTCGCGACCAAGGTGATCATCGCTCCCGGTTACGGCATGGCGGTCGCCCAGGCCCAGCAGAAGGTCAAGGAACTTGCCGACCTGCTTGAAAGCAGGGATATTAGGGTGAAATTTGCAATACACCCGGTAGCCGGCCGCATGCCCGGGCACATGAACGTCCTGCTCGCCGAGGCAGGGGTCTCCTACGATCTCCTCTTCGACCGGGACGAAGTGAACCCGGAGTTCCCCGGCACCGATGTCGTCCTCGTCATCGGAGCCAATGACGTCGTCAACCCGGCGGCACATCGTCAGGGGAGCCCGCTCTTCGGCATGCCCATCCTTGATGTCGAACAGGCTGAGAATGTCGTTGTATTAAAACGCGGCCAGGGAAAGGGCTTCGCAGGAATCGAGAACGACCTCTTCTACCGGGACAACACGCGGTTGCTCTACGGCGACGCACGGGAAACGGTCGCGAAGCTCGTTCAGGCCCTTAAAAAACTCTCATAGAAGCTCAGGGAAGGCGACAGGCCCGCATAACGGCCACATCCTCTCTCCTTTTAACGATCTTTCATTTCAATCAGATCACAAAACGTGAAGCAAAAATTCTACCATTTTCTGTTGTTGAGGTGGATTGATCGTGGATACAGGAAATTTTCCAGGTTTCCTTCTTCTAAAGAATTGAATCCGTTGAATTCCTTATTGTGTTTATGGATAATCTCGACAGGAGGGAGTTTCACCCCTCCCTGCCCCTCCCCTATCAGGACAGCCATTGGAAAAGGTTACAGGGGTAATGTTGCAAGAAGATAATTGTTCATATATCTCACTATCCTGACCGGGGACGCTAAAGCGCGGGGCAGAGCCCCCTGGAGTGTCTGAGTACAACATATTGCAGATGAATTGAAAAGGGCCTGGAATTTATTAATCTCAGGATGTCAACAGGGCCAAAAAATGATAAAATTTTCAGCTGCCGGCCTGATCGGCATCTCCTGTTCTCCTGATGATTCCCGCATAAATATCCCTCGCTTTTTCCAGGGATTCGATTGATACCCGTTCATTTCGTGAGTGGAGGAGATTTAATTCACCGGGGCCGTATTCCACAACCCGGAATCCTTCCTTTCTCAGATACCGGGCATCGCTCGCTGCCCACTGGACGATAGGAAACGAAGGTTTTCCATACACTCTTTCGATCTCCCTGCAGGTAGTCCTGACAAGGGGACAGTCTGCCGGAGTCAGTGATGGATCGCTCGTTGTTGTCACCGTTATAGTCGCCCTGGGTGAATGCCTGGTAATATCACGGATGAGGTCGGGGATTCCACACCCCCATGGAACCCGGATATCAAGCTCGAGAGAACAGTGTTCGGCAACGACATTGGATTTTTCTCCTCCTGAAATCTTTCCGGGGTTATACATAATTCTTTTGAGAATCTTGCCTGCTTCCGGCATTTCCAGGATTTCCCCGAGGATCTGTGAGGAAGTATCGATGATCCGGTCGAATTCACTCCCGGCACGATATTCACGGCTGTTAAGTTCTTTTAAGTATTCCAGGGTCTGATAGGCTTCGATTATTGCACTGACTCCCGCGACAGGGTATAAGGATCCATGCCCTGGTTCGCCCCTGAACGCCATATTCAGCCTGCACAGTCCTTTTTCCCCGATTGTCGGATAGAGTGCGGGGGTCGGTTCTGCAATCAATACATCGCACGGATGAATTTGTTTTTTCCCGAGCATACTACAGATTCCATGGGTCCCGCTGGTCTCCTCATCGCAAACAAACAGGAACCCTGCCTTTGGATCGGATCCCTCATCGACGAGAATTTTGTAGGCCGAGAGGAGAGCGGCACATCCCCCCTTCATATCCGTTGACCCCCTGCCCCAGAGGAATCCGTTCCTGATCTCGCCGGAGAATGGGGGGCAGGTCCATCCATCCGGGATTGCCGGAACGACATCCACGTGCCCGCAGAGGAGGAGGCTTCTGCCCCTGCTTTCGCTGATCAGGTTCGCCCGGCCGCCGCGGTTCACCACGATCTCCGATTTTACCCCGAGGCTGTCAAGAAATCCATGGATATAACTGATTACCTCTTCCGTATTCCCGGGAGGATTTTCGCTGTTAATCTTCACAAGCGCCGATGCTAGTCGTGCGACATCCATCTCCATCACATTCGGGCGGTTGATTCATGTCTGAATTCCTCGAAAAGTTTACCGAGGGATGCATCACTGTAGAGACTTTTTAAAAATTCCTGGTTGAAAAATTCTTCAATGGCCCGGAAAAAAAAGCCGGGAGGTAACGGAGTTGACTGGTCAGGATCTATCACAATGCGAAAACTACGGTACGATGCCTGGTCTTCGTCATCATAGATTCGTTTCCAGAGCATAGGGAGAGTATCGAACCGATCAGGGTGGATCTCCCTTAACCAGTTGATAAATTTTCCGAAAAGGGCCCGGTCTCCCTTTCTCTCCTCGTCTATCCTCCATCGCAGGTATTCCCCGGCCATAATGTTCTTCGGGGATGTATAATTGTAGGCCATCAGGCCGACAGTATAATCGATGTGGGCGATGGCATCTATCAGATAAAAATACAGCACAGGATGGAAGAGCGTTGTATCGTGGAGGATCAGGGACTTCCTGTACAGAATGTCAAGGATCGTAATATATTCCCGTTCATCACTCATAGGCTCCTGTTGGCCGCTTATTCGTATAAAATTTGGGTAGGTACCGATTATTCAGTAAGAATACGTACGCCACCCCGGTATTATTACAGAATTAACGGTAGAATGGTTCGCGACGACGTACCGCTTCCCGGAAGGCCGCTTCAAGATCCTCTCCTTTTTTCCCCCTGATATCGATATGATTATCGGTGCGGAGGAGACAGGGTTTCAGCTTGCCGTCCGACGTTACCCTGAGCCGGTTGCAATACCGGCAGAATTCGGTATTGTGCAGCGGACGGACTACTTCTACTTCGGCACCATCAAGACAGTATTTTTTCCGGTGGTGCATCCTCCTCGTCATTATGACCCTGGAACGATTCTCAAGATCTGACTCCAGAATGGTAAGGTCCTTATGACTGGTACAGGCTCCGGTATCCATCAGTTCGATGAACTGGAGGATCAGGTTCCGGTTATTCCTGATATAGGCAAAAAAATCTTCCAGTTCATGGTCGTTGATCCCCGCGAGTAATACCATGTTCAGCTTGACTGGTGTAAGCCCGGCCATGAGCGCTGAATCGATTCCGTCGAGTACAACGGAGAGCTGATCACTGCCGGTAATCGCTTTGTATGTTACGGGGTTTAAGCTGTCTATCGATACATTGACCCTTGATAAACCCACCTCTTTCAGATCGGCCGCATACCTTGAGAGGAGGGTCCCGTTCGTGGTAATCGAACTCTCCATCGAATCCGGCACCGATCGAATAATATCGACGATATCCTCCCGGAGAAGTGGTTCTCCGCCGGTGAATTTTACACTCGTGATATCGAATTTTTCTGCGACGTGAAGTATTCCAGCAATTTCATCCGCTTCCATCGACTGATCCGGGTTTTTTTCTCCTTCCCGGTGACAATAGATGCAGGACAGGTTGCATACCGGTGTCAGGCTGATGCGAAGGTTGCTCACCGGACGGCCATAAGGGTCCTTAAGTTTCATCGTCCTCCACATCCGCGGGCGTTTCCCTCATTGTCAGGCCGATAAAATTTTTTGCTATGATATAGATCTCGGTACTCCCTTTCCTGGAGGCCTGGGGCCGGAATGTCCTGACCGAGAGAAAGTATACTCTTACATCGGCAAGTAATGAATTAAAATCCTGCCCCTGGAATGACTTGACAATAAAATTTCCCCCGGGTTTTAATATTTTTGTTGCAAATGCGAGGGCATGTTCTCCAAGTTCGATGGCCCGTGCCTGGTCGTATGAACGTTGTCCTGACAATTTTGGTGCTGCATCTGATATAACGACCCCGGCCTGGGGAATTACCGCCCTGACTTCCCGGAGAACTTCATCATCGGTAAAATCTCCACAGAACATGGTCACCCCATCCAGGGGAGGCATGTAAGAAAGGTCGACCCCGACCACCGTCCCGGCTGTTATCTCCCGGACTACCTGGAGCCAGCTGCCGGGTGCTGCGCCAAGATCGACGACATTGTCGGAATCCCGGATAATATGATGACGTTCCTGAATTTCAGTGAGTTTAAAGGCCGCCCGTGATCGGTATCCCTCCTTAAGCGCCCTGACATAGACCTTGTCTTTTCCCCATTGAGATCCCATAATCATTCTCTGACTACCCGATAGGGGACTTTTACCATACCTGCCAGAATTGAATACAGCAATAAATTTGTAACTCTATTGAGAAATTTACTATCATTTTACTCTTGATAAATTATAAACACAGATATGGTACTAATCCTCTAAAAGTATTAGTCATTTGAACCTGAGTCAGGGGGTTTTCGGTTCGGGTCCGGGTTCCTGACCGGTTTCAATGGCTTTGATTTTATCCTCCGCTTCTTTCTGGGCAGTTTTAGTCAGGTTAACCCGCTCTATCGCCAGTGCTGCCTGGGAGGCGAATGCCGTGAGTATCCGTGCCTGGTCGGGAGCCATCGTACCCACAGTTTCTTCCGGCCTGACCCCGATCACCCCGAGAACTCCCCGGCTGGTCCTGAGCGGTATGTACCGCAGACGGGAGGCATGGAGTGTATCGGTATTGTACCCTGCCTCCAGACCATGGTTGTAGGACCACGTTGCCACCGCCATGTCATTCTCATCGAGTACCAGGTCAGAACTTCCGGTATTGACCACCAGGTGTTCCCCTTCAGGGAGGATGAATGCTGATTCCCAGCCGAAAATTTCTCTGATATTCCTCGTAACAGCCCAGACAATTGAATTGAGGTCAACTGCCGTGGCAAGGTCCTGCGAGAGGTCATAAAGCGTTGCCGTTTCCTTTTCCCGGATCTGAGCTGCCTCTGCTGTTTCACGGGCACGTGCGACCAGGATACTGATAACGCTGGCGACCATAATCAGGCCCAGGAACGATATAACATATTCCGTATCGGTGATCCTGAAACTGTATTGCGGTGAAACAAAGAATAAATCAAATGTCAGGACACCAACTATCGCCGTCATGATAGCGGGGCGGAGCCCCCAGAGGAAAGCCGATATCACCACGGCAAGGAGATAAAACATGATGAGATTGGTGGGGGATATATAGGGCCTGATCAGCCAGATTAATGCCGAAACCCCGATAAGAAGGAGGATACTGTTGAGATAGCCTTTTGGGGGCGCTACCGGCAGTAATGGCTGCATCTCGGTATGCTTTACCTGTTTTCCTTCCTCACTGCTGATCACGTAGATGTCAATCGGTCCGCTTCTGTCGATCAGCTGGTCAACAACCGACCCGAAAAGCACCTCGATCCACCACGGCCTGAGTGTTTTACCGATGATAATTCGCGTAATATTATGTTTCCTGGCGTAGCTGATCAGGGTGTCAGCCACATTGATGCCGAACACTGTCGCGGTTTCGGCCCCCATTTTTTTCGCCAGTCCGAGAGTCCGGTAAATCTGCTCTTTTGAAGATTTCGAGAGCCTGCGGTGTGAAGGAGTTTCCACATATACGGCGTCCCAGCGGGCATTCATCCGGTCGGCCTGCCTCCGTGCAGTCCTGACCAGACGTTCGGATATGGGGCTCGGCCCGATGCAAACAAGAAGACGGTCTCCTGCTGGCCAGGGTCCGGGAATCGATCGGATCTGCATGTAGGATAACATCTGATCGTCAACCCGTTCCGCAGCCCGGCGCAGAGAAATTTCCCTGAGTGCATAGAGATTTCCTTCGTTGAAAAACTCCTCAATCGCCCTCGCCGCCATATCAGGAACGTAGATTTTTCCCTCCTTCAGCCGCTGAAGCAATTCCGGCGGGGGAAGATCCACAAGTTCAATTTCGTCGGCCTCGTCAATCACCCCGTCCGGGATGGTTTCCCTGACAATAACCCCGGTAATCTGGGCAATAACATCATTGAGGCTCTCCAGGTGCTGGATGTTGAGCGTGGTATAGACATCAATTCCAGCATCGAGGATCTCCTCAACATCCTGGTACCGTTTCAGGTGACGGGAGCCCGGGGCATTTGTATGGGCGAGTTCGTCGATAAGGACAAGGCCCGGGCGTATTGCGAGGACTGCGTCGAGGTCCATCTCCTCAAGAGTGATTCCGTGGTACTCGATCGCTTTTCTTGGTATTACCGGAAGGCCCTGGATCAGTTCATCCGTCTCTTTTCTGCCATGTGTTTCGATGTAACCGATTTTTACATCGATTCCTTCATTCTTCCTGTGGTGCGCATCGGTAAGCATTTCATACGTCTTACCGACACCGGCGATGTATCCGAGAAAAATTTTAAGTTTACCCCGTTTTTTCCTGCGTTCTTCTCCAAGTACTCGTTCGAGGAGCAGGTCGGGGTCCGGTCTTTTGCCATCCCGGAGAGTCATGGGGACTGGTCAAACTCCCATCATCACGAGGATGATATCAATGATTTTTATTCCAATGAACGGGGCGATAATCCCTCCGACCCCATAGAGCAGGATATTATTGCGGAGAGACTCTTCTGCATTCATTGGCTTGTATTTCACTCCGTGGAGCGCGAGTGGAATGAGGAGCACGATAATCAGCGCGTTAAAAATTACCGCGGCGAGAATTGCATCATGCAGCCCCATAATATTGAGGGCTCCGAGTGCCGGGTATGTTGCGATGAACGCTGCAGGGATAATGGCGAAATACTTCGCTATATCGTTGGCAATGGAGAATGTGGTTAACGCACCACGTGTCATGAGAAGCTGCTTTCCGATCTCCACGATCTCAATTAACTTTGTCGGGTTGCTGTCCAGATCGATCATGTTTGCAGCCTCCCTTGCCGACTGGGTCCCCGTGTTCATCGCTACGGCTACATCCGCCTGGGCCAGGGCAGGTGCATCGTTCGTCCCGTCACCCGTCATTGCTACCAGGCGGCCGCCGGTCTGGTATTCCCTGATCATGTTTAATTTGCTTTCCGGCGTCGCCTCTGCAAGAAAATCGTCAACCCCGGCTTCGGCCGCAATGGTTGCAGCGGTAAGGCGGTTGTCTCCGGTTATCATGACAGTCTTGATACCCATTTTCCTGAGCTGTGCAAAACGCTCTTTTATTCCGCCCTTTACAATATCTTTCAGGTGAACGACACCGAGGGCTTTTCCGTTCTTTGTTACTACCAGCGGAGTGCCCCCTGCACGTGCGATAGCGTCCACTTTTTCATTCATTTCATCTGATATCTGGTTACCGGACGCTTTGATATGGGAAAATACCGTATCCGCTGCTCCTTTTCTGATCTGAACAGTACCGAAGTTAACCCCGCTCATCCGGGTCTGTCCGGTGAAGGGAATAAACTCCATCCCTGGTTCGGATTCATGTGCACCGACGGTCCTGCCCCGGAGGCCGTACTTTTCCTTAACCAGGATGACGATACTCCTCCCTTCCGGGGTCTCATCGGCAAGCGATGCAAGCTGGGCATTTTCCGCAAGCTCCTGGATATCGGTACCGTCTACCGGGATTAATTCGACTGCCTGCCGGTTTCCGAGGGTAATCGTCCCGGTTTTATCCAGGAGCAACACATCCACGTCCCCGGCCGCTTCGATGGCACGGCCTGAAGTGGTGATGACATTCCTCCTGATCAACCGGTCCATCCCGGAAATGCCGATTGCACTGAGTAACCCGCCGATTGTGGTGGGAGCGAGACATACAAGCAGGGCAATCAACGTAGTAATAGTTACTACCGTGCCTATTCCGGCGGCCTGTACCGAATAATAGGAAAATGCCCAGAGTGTGCTACATACCACGATAAACACCAGGGTCAGCCCAATGAGGAGAATATTCAGCGCAACCTCATTAGGGGTCCTCTGGCGTTTCGCTCCCTCAATAAGATCGATCATGTGGTCAAGGAACCCTTCACCCGGGTTTGCGCTCGAACGAATGATAAGCCAGTCCGAAAGAATGACCGTACCCCCGGTTACCGCACTCCGGTCTCCACCTGATTCACGGATAACCGGTGCACTCTCGCCGGTTATGGCGCTTTCGTTGATCGAGGCGATCCCTTCCATGACGTCGCCATCTACCGGTATCGTGTCGCCTGCCTTTACATAAAACAAATCCGATTTCAGCAGCGTCGACGAAGGAACGACTTTATATTCCCCCTCGCCCGGTTCTTTCCCCTTCACGATGAAATATCCGTTGTTGAGTTTCTTGGCATCGGTCTCCTTCCGCATTTTACGGAGCGACTCTGCCTGGGCCTTACCCCTTCCCTCGGCAAGAGCTTCGGCAAAATTGGCAAAAAGAACGGTAAACCAGAGCCATGCACTGATGGCGCCAATATATCCGGAAGATGCCTCGCCATGACCGGTCAGTGCCTGGACCCAGAGCAGGGTCGTGATAACGGCCCCAATCTCAACGACAAACATAACGAAATTGTGATATAATGTCCGGGGGTCGAGCTTCAAGACCGAATCGATGATTGCACGCTTGTATAAAGCGGATTGGTTAATGGCAGATTCAGCCATGGATCGCACCTCCGGTAGCAATAATCAGGTGTTCTGCGATTGGTCCGAGGGCGAGGGCTGGCAGGAAACTCAGGACACCGACAATCAGGATGACAAATACGAGCCATATAATGAAGAGTGGCCGGTGGTCACGGACAGTCCCTTCGCTGACCGGGACTATCTTCTTGATTACCAGGGCACCCGCAAGTGCAAGTGTTGCTATCTTGACGGCGAACCTGCCAAGCAGCATCGCAATTGCCGTGCTTATATTATAAAACAGGCTGTTTGCCGACAGCCCTGCAAACGCACTGCCGTTATTCTGGGCAGCAGATGTGAACGCGTAAAGAATTTCGGAAAATCCATGGGGCCCCGGATTGAGGACGGCCGACGTTCCCGGTACGATGAGCACTGCAATTGCAGTAAAAATAAGGATAACAAAAATCGGGATCAGGATGATGATTGTCGAGAGTTTCATCTCGTTGGGTTCGATCTTCTTTCCGAGATATTCCGGGGTACGGCCCACCATCAGGCCCGCGATAAACATCGCAATAATCGCAAAGACAATGATCCCGTACAGACCGGAACCAACACCGCCGTAGACTATTTCACCGAGCTGCATTGCGAGCATCTGGGCCATACCGCCAAGCGGCATAAAAGAATCGTGCATGGCGTCAACGGCGCCGCATGAGGTAGAGGTCGTCACAATCGAGAAAAACGACGATGCGACTATCCCGAACCGCAACTCTTTCCCTTCCATATTTCCGCCCGGTTGAAGCGTGCCCGGCGACTGGTCGATCCCGAGGGGTGTGAATCCGGGGTTGCCAGAGACCTCTGACCAGACGGCGATGGAGACAAGCGGGACAAATATGAGTGTCATTGCAATAAGGAGGGCAATTCCTTTTCGTTTTGAACCGATCATCGACCCGAACGTATAACAGAGACTGACCGATATCAGAAGAATTGCCATCATGTCGACAAAGTTCGAAAATGCGGTCGGGTTTTCGAACGGGTGTGCGGAATTGGCATTGAAGAATCCCCCGCCATTCGTTCCCAAATGTTTTATCGATATCTGTGAAGCCGCCGGCCCGAGTGGGATTTGTTGTGTTGTTGCGATAACAGTGCCATTACTATCCCTCACCGGATCGAGGAGCGGGACGGTAACAGGTCCGTTAAATGTCTGGACAGCCCCCTGTGAAACCAGTATCAGCGATACGATAAACGCAATCGGTAACAGGATTATGACTCCGCGAACGATCAGGACCCAGTAATTACCCAGTTTATCTGTCGATTTCCTCGTGAACGCGTATATAAAGGCGATAACAATTGCTATCCCTGCAGAGGCTGAAAGGAAATTCTGGACTGCCAGAGCCATCATCTGCGTCAGGTAACTCATGGTGGTCTCACCGGCATAGGCCTGCCAGTTCGTGTTTGTGGCAAAGCTTACGGCAGTGTTGAAGGCCAGGTCCCATGGCACAGGACCAAAGCCCGAGGGATTCAATGGCAGGTATTGCTGGAGACTCTCAAATAAGAATACCGCCACGATACCAATCAGGTGGAAAATAAGTAAGGCAACGACAAAGGCCTTCCAGTCCATCTCCTCGTCTTTACGGATTCCGGAAACGCGGAAGATCCAGTTCTCCAGGGGTATAATGATCGGTGACAGAAAGGTAGGCTCACCCCTATAGACCCGTGCCATGAACCGTCCGACAGGGACAATGAGCAATGCGAGTACGATGCCGAACAATATCAGCCAGATCCAGTCTGTTGCTTTTATTCCGAGGATCGTGACTGCGGGTTCGTTTCCGCGAACTCCTCCCGTGGGGACGGTGATCCTCCCGGCACTCAGGTCGTCCAGTGCGAGATTAAGTTCAAGGACATTCACACGGGGCTCCCCGAAAATTCCGAACTGCGGACCTTCTGTCTGTTGTGCAATAAGAGCATTAACGTCGGCTGTTGTGAGATTTCGTTCGCGGGCAATTCTTCCGGCCTGGTAATACGCGGCTGCAGGACTGATGTGCGGGTCGAGACCACTCCCCGAAGAAGTCGCCAGGTCTACCGGGATTGGTTGAGTGTTGCCCGGATCTGCCGCATGAAGGGCATCGATACGGGATTGTACCTCACTGAAAAGTGCAGGGTTCGTAGGGCCGAAATTTGACCCGGTTGAAGGTTTGGGATTATATGGTGTGGGAGAGGTCGCCGATGGACGGCCCCAGAAATATGAAGGTGACGAAAACGGTTGCCCGATCAGTTCCGATCCGACGATCTTCCCCCCATGTTCTATGAGATTCCCGTTCGCCTGGTGCGGAAATGCCACCTGGGCGACAGCAGTGATAGCCAGCGGATAGACTATACCTGTAATCAGGGTTAATAAGAGGAAAATAATAAGAGCTGGTTTTAATTGCCTTGTAACCGATTCCAGAAACGTTCCAAAGATCATCCACATTTACCCCGGTTTTATCCGTCGAAGTACGCATTGAAGAGTGATTGTATAAATGCTCGTCGGTCCGGTGTAAAGTTCTCTTAACAAATCGTTGAGATATAGGCTGAAGGATAAAAAATCAGGACTTAATCTGGAAAATATTTATATAAAATCCTTTGAAAAATAATCAGAGTAAGCAGCCGCGTTTTCTACATGTATGAATTTTCAAAATCTCTTGTATTGAGGAAGGGTCTTTCCACCCTGGAACCATGATAGATAGTAATGAAAATGCTATCACTATGGTTAAAAACCGCCAAAGAGAAATCAGGTTTGCATTATGTTCCCGACTCGTCAGGGAAAAGGATACCTGGATGATCCCGTCGTGAAGAGATGCACATAACCTGCAATCCGAATTCCTGTAAATGTAATCAGAAAGCCTGACGGTTATGGAAAAAACATTCCCGATACCAGGCTATTATGTGAATGATAATGTATTTCCATCCAAATCGAGTATTACTATTGTCGGAATGTCTGGTGTCGCTGGTACAATACGTAAGGTTTCTGATGAAAACCTGATATTTCTAAGTGCGGGATTACTATTGGGATTCCTGGCATCCGTAACGATAAACCTCCTGTCGCGAGGTTATCCAGGTATCCAATTCCTTACCCCGGATGGAAAATCTGTTTTTGAACCAGTTGCAATTATTTATATCGTGGGAACGCTGTTCGGTATTTATTGTCTTTTAAGTCCATATTTCATGAATGACAAAAAATTCAGAGATTTATTAAATATTATCGCGGGATTCCTCATCATGATGGGATTATCGATGCTCGGGACTATACTGTAAAAACAGGTAAAAAAGTATTTTTTTAATTAACCATGATCCATCCTCCTTTGGGAACCTCGGGCGATTGTTTCACCGCGTTCAACCGGCTGGCAATGGAAAAACAGGAAAAATACATCATACGGCATGAAACCCCCTGGTTTTTGATTTATTCACCGTATGACTCGCATTATATTTCGTTTAATTTAAGTATTTTATTGCAAAATATTAATTCGAATCTCTGTATGTATCAGGGAAAAATATCTGACAAACCAGGTCGCAATGGTGTAGTTACCCGATCTAACCCAGAAAAAAAGCGACCGGTTTAAGGGATACCTTATTAAAAATATGAGCGATAGGTACTATCAGATAATATCCGGGGTGCGTGATGTTAAAAGCAACAATTGATGCAGATATCCTCAAAGAATCCATTGATGCCATTTCTGCGCTTGTAACGGAGTGCAGGCTTAATACCGATGAAAATGGGATCAGCACTCGCGTGGTCGATACGGCAAATGTCGCCATGATTTCGCTGTTTCTGAAAAAAGAGGCCTTCCAGTCCTATGCCGCGACCCGGAGCGCCCTTGGGATCGATATTGCAAAAATGAAAAATATCTTTGGCATGATGGCCAGAAATGACATGATCACTCTCGAACTGACCGATGATATCCACCGGATGCAGGTGAGTTTCCAGGGTTACCGGTATTCAATCACACTTCTTGATGAGAATACCATCAGAAAAGACCCGAGTCCCCCGACGATCGAACTTCCGGGAAAGGTAGCGATAGCGGGAGCCGAATTGAACTCCGCAATAAAAGCGGCAGCGGTGGTTTCAGACAAGATAGCTCTCGGCATAGACCCGGCAAAGCAGATTTTTTACATGTCTGCCGAAGGTGATACCGATCACATCAGGCGCGAATTTTCAAAAGATGAAATAACGTTCATTAACGGAGTGGAAGCAAAATCCCTCTTTTCCCTTGACTACTTGAAGGATATGGGAAAAGTCATGAGCAGGGCTGAAGAAGTGGAAATTAACCTTGGTACCGATCATCCTGTGCGGTTCTCTTTTGCCATCGCGGGCGGGAACGGTCGCGTGGAATATCTCCTAGCACCCCGGATCGAGGCCGACTGATGCGGGTTGCGATCGATGAGAAAGACTTTATAAAATATCCTTTTTTAAAAGAATCCCAGAGTTTTGTGGGAAGTTATGCCGGTTCTCCGGACAGGTTCCTGGACTCACCTCTCGGGAAGGCGGCGCTCGAAAACGCGACAGCCCGGATCATGTCGGCGATCAGGAGTAAAGCCGAAGCGGTTCCGATTGTTCCCGGATCTACCGACAGTAACGGGGTCAGGATTGCCGTGGCGGGCTATGCGATTGCACGGATCATCGTGTCCTGCATGAAAGACCGGATGATAATCGACAGGCTCACCAGGTATGAATCCCAGCGGGCCTATGAATACCTGGCCGACGAAGATGAAGAGAAGAAAACATATATTGCTAAAAGTCTCGGTCTGGACTTTGGGACAAGAGCGATACCTCTCATTCCCTACATCGAACTGGTATCAGGAATGCGCGAAGACCGCTGGCGTCTCGTTAACCGGGACGTCTGGGGAGGTCTTGTACAGGTCAGGCAACACGAGATCGATGAACTTCTGAGGGAGCGTATCAGGGTCAGCATCCACCGGAATCTCCCTGTCCCGGTCCCTTCTGTGGTATGCGAGCTCGTTTCCTCCCAGATTTCCATGATCAGCGCCGCAGAGCAGTCTTACCTCCTTGAACAATTCGGAACCGTCGACGAAGGTTCTTTCCCGCCGTGCATGAATGCCCTCATCGTCGCACTGTCAGCAGGTACCAATATATCCCATCCTGGAAGGTTTGCCCTTACCGCATTCCTCCATAATATCGGCATGAACCCGACCGAGATCATCAATCTCTTCTGCCGGGCCCCGGACTTTGATATCAACCGCACGATGTACCAGGTCGAGCATATTTCAGGACGTGGCGGCACGGAGTACACGGCACCATCCTGCGCTGCGATGAGAACAACAGGAGTGTGCATCCGGAAGGATTCACTTTGCGAGAGGATAAATCACCCGTTAAGCTATTACAAAATAAAGAAAAAGAGAATAAACAGGTCTGTCGGACCTGGTTCAGGTGATGTGCCTGTTGATTGCCACCCCGGCCCCGCTCATGAGAACGACAAAGAGGGTGATGGCAATAATATACGCGACTCCGGCGGGAAGTATGATCGGGAGGCCGATAAGGAGAAGAACAAACAGGATGAAGCCTGAAAGGCCTACGACCACATCGAGAAGTCTTGGGTCCATAGTTCATATTTCTCCGGAAATGCTATATCTCTATCCATCGGAAAACCGGCAAAATTCAAAATAAGGAGGACGGTATAATAATCGATAAGAGAGATGCGGGAGAATTTCAATGAACAGCGAAAGACAGGAGATGCTCACGACTCTGTCAACGGCCCTTTCGAACTTCACCCGCTCTGTGAGCCCGCAGTTTATACCCGGTAACGGTGCCGATATCGCTTATGCGAAAGCGGTGGCCAGAGATAAGGGGGACATTGTTTCGGTGAGGGGGAGGATAACCGCACCGAAAGGATCACTGATTGCAGGTGACCCTGCATTCGGAGAAGGCGGATACACCGCGAAGGTCCTCCTGACGGCATTGAAATTCGATCCGCTGATGAGGAGCACCGCAATTATAAGGTGCACACCCGTACTGATTCGGAAACTCGATGAATTGTTTTTTGAGATCTGCAGTTTCAATCCTGATAAAGAACCGGCTGGGATCAGCACTATGGACTGGGGTGTGGCCTCCTGTTGCCGGCATGGCGTGCCTGATGTAGTATATAATTCCGGTTCTGGTACACGTGAAGCAATCGCCAGATTTTTTGGAGAAGATCCGTGCGAAGTCGTAAATAATATTATTATGGTAACGGGGCGAATAATAGATGCACATTGAGAGGACTGACTTCATGGGAATTAAGCCATCGTATATCAAAACAACAGGTCTTGAACTTATTGTAAGATTTTCTGACAAATTTACCAATAACTTTGATGAAAACAAGCAGGTTGTCACCGAGATGACCTCCATTTCAAGTAAAAGAGTAAGAAACAGAATTGCCGGATTCATAACACGGAAAGTTAATACATCCACGCGGCATTAAATCGCGTTTTTTATTAAATTAAAGCCTAATCTCTCCTTTATCTTGGGATTTGTATTTATTTTTGGATATAATGACAACCCACCGGACAGCTGTGCCTTAGATTCAGGGATTATCTACGAACACAGGAATGAGTGTCCGGGGGACTGTTACGGAAAACAGGTGTTGGAACATGGACAAAGGAAATGTGATTGTCGGAATTCCCAAAGTTAGAGTTCAGGATCGTATAATTCAAATTTTAATTGGATCATTATTCGAAGGCCCATTCTCCAAAATTTGTTGTGCCTCATCAAGGGTTCCAAATTTCAATTCCATCCGCTTTAATTTTTCTTTTATATATCTCCGCTGGAGTGCTACCCCCGCCTGTCTTACAAAAGCCTCAAGTGTAGGTTGATTTTCAATCTCATCTCCTTTCCTTAAAATCAAAGTAACATTGCCAAAAACCCCTCCCCGGCAAGCACACCCAATGGTATAATTTTTGTCGAGACTAAGATTTTTCTGAATTTCATTACACCACGATTCGGGCAATGATCGGAATGTTAAATCATAAAAACTTCTCGGTGCTTCAATTACTTTCCCTTTGGAAAGTACTTCGAGAGCGTGAGGAATGGTATTCATGTCTAAAGGCACATTAAAAATATTTCCAATCTGGGCTATATGTTCATTAAAATCCTTTAAATATTGAGGATCCGCTGCTGAAGTTGCCCGGATTTTACTGATTTGTGTATGAGGATCGATCGAACAGATATTAATATGGGCGTGAGGTTCCAGTTCTGCGACCTTGGATGCAATGTACTGATAAATATCTACATCATCCCCCATATCCGCAAAAGCAGCAGAGGTTTGTGCGAGAAATTCAAGATTTTGCAAATGTTTGAACTCCTTTGTAATGTCATCGAACAATATTACAATCCCCTTAAATCCGTCTTTTAATTGAACAGGGATAAAATTTGTACGGAAACGGTAAAAACGTCCATTTTTATTGATTGATATGTTATTGGTACTTTCTTTCCCCGCGAAAAGAGGAATTATTATTTCCGACGGGGTCGGGATAATTGTTTCATCAAATTCAATATCGTTTAAATTGCGAAGCAAGGACATCTTTTCATCTAACCCAAAAAAGTCAAAAAACGCTTTATTGGCATATATCAGAGTATGTGAATCATCGACAACGCAAAGAAGATCCCTGACCATACTGAACAGAGCGGATATGGGTAATTTATGAGCCAGGACGTAGATTTTCCCCGTTCCTACGATAAAGTATTCAACCTCTCCTTCTGCTTCAAGAACTTTAAGGTAAGTCGCCGCTGCATTCCGATTTATCCTGATCTGAGATGCGATGTCTGATATGGTAAGGCCACGAGGATGCCTTTTTAACAACGTTTTAATCTGATGCTTGCAAGTATTTTGCTCCATTTTATCGCATTCTCCAATTTTGATAACTGTAGACCTCTTTGCATACTCCTCTTGAAAAGGAAAAATGTCTTTTAGTTAATTGATTTTTTTAAACAGATAAAATAACTTTCGTTTTAGATAGCAAATATGAACGCAGATTTGCATGCAGATTAGATTGGCAAATTAATAATAAATGAGTCTTCCTACGCTTTGATTATCGGAGAATCAATGTAATATTGAATTTCCTTCAGATAGAGGTGACAGAAATTAAATCCCAGAATGTTGGAGCAATTGCTCTATTGGTGATAGTGCTATTAATAGCGTTCACAGGTATTGCATATGCAGACCGGAATGTCCCGGCACCGCCGGAAATACAGGGACTTGCGACTAGTACCGGGATGAATGTCCAGGGAACAATTACCGAGACGGATTCAGGAGCTTGGAGTGTTAATTCCAATGGGATACCCATCAGCGGAAATGATCCAATTCTGGCAAATTATCCAGGATGGGGTAGTTCAGTTTGGGTAACTTATAATGAGTTTCTTCATTGGTGGAATAACATTTATGCAGTCCCGGCAGTTTATGCGGACGCAGGATTGTCTCTTCCCCATCTTCAGGATGCTTTAAATGCCAATATAGCGCAAGGTGGTGAATTGGGACAATCATCTTCAGCACTATTAGCATGGCTCCAAAACCAGGGAAGTCCGCTGACTCCACCTCTGCAGGATCAGGAAGTCCAGTATACCACAGGGTATAATGATGCTCTGATGGCAGTATCAGGAAAGTCCATATTTGCGAAGACCATGGCGATCAGCACTGGTAACAAGATCGCGGACCAGAGCAATGTCAAGGCTGACACCAGTTTACAGTTCATCGCAATTGATTCAGGTCGTGCTACAAGGACCGAAGATCTTCTCCTTGATGGTGCAGCCCAGGCAACCAACACATCAAATGCAATCCTTTGTCCGTTTGCAACCAGTGTATCTCCGGCGATCCCTGCATACTGTAATATCGAACAGGCAGGAAGCTCGGTTGATACTACATTAACATCGGTTGTCACTTCAACAAATGACCGCTTTGTGGGCACTGATTCAATCTTCCCAGTTACTTTGAACTATAACATTAATGTAGAAGGACTTACAGTCGGTAGTCAGTCATCACCAATGATTGGATCAGTTTCGGCGTACCTGAAGGTACATGTGCAAGAGGCACGTAATATAAGCCAAATACCTGATACAACCTGGGGACCTGGATTTATTCCTGCGATTACCCTCAATCCTCAAAAATCAGAAGACCTTGTATACTCTGAGACTTCATCTGCAAGCGGGCTTGTCAGCAAATTCAGCAAGTCGATGTCGTATCAGTCAGGTTTCAACCTGATTTAGTCTTTTTTTAGAGGAAGTTATTTTCTGAATCCAACCGACTATTGGTTTATGGGTAGAAACTGTGAATAATTTTCGCTCAAAATATTCCGAGATGCATGCAGATTTGCATGCAGATTAGATTGGCAAATAAATAATAAATGAGTTTTCCTACACTTTGATTATCGGAAAATCTATCTAATATTGAATTTCCTTCAGATTGAGGTGACAGAAATTAAATCCCAGAATGTTGGAGCAATTGCTCTTTTGGTTATAGTTTTACTTATGGCATTCACTTGTATTGTCTTTGCAGATACTGGAGTACCAGCTGTGCCTGAGATTCAGGGATTGTCTACGAACACAGGAATGAATGTCCAAGGTACTGTGACGGAGACGGATTCCGGGGCGTGGACATTGACTAATGATCCTACTGTATTTTATGTATTTACTGCAGCAGGGATAGGTATAGATCTTTCACCAATCGAGGTGGCGCAGCTAAAGGCAGCAGGGGGGTCCGTTCAGGGACCTCTTGTGGGGAGTGGATACACAAAAGTAAACACAATAACAATTCCTCAATCACTCCTAAATGTTCCTTTTGCTGATGATTCTCCTGTGACTTGGGGGAGTTATATGAGCGATCTAATCAAATTAAATCGTCTGATTGGGCCGATTACTATTGGTGGAGGCCTCCACAGTGGTGTCCTTGATGCTGGGCAGGTTCAGTATACAACCGGTTACAACGACCAGTACTCCGGTATATCGGGTCAGCAAACTTTCACTAAGTCACTCACTCTCTCCACTGCAAACAAGATCGCAGACCAGAGCAATATCAAAGCCAACACCAACATTCAGTATATCGCCATAGATACCGGTCGGGCAACCCGTTCTGAGGATCTCCTATTAGATGGTGCAGCTCAGGCACAAAATTCATCGAGTCTGATTCTATGCCCGTTTGCCGATGCCAATCCGGGAATAATACCGGCATTTTGCAATATAGAACAGGCTGGGAGTGCTTTTGACACAACCCTGACATCGACGGTGACGTCAGCAGATACACGTTTTATCGGAACTGATGCTACGATTCCGGTTGTCCTGAATTATAACATTAATTCACAAGGATTGACCATTGGAAGCCAGTCCTCACCAATGATTGGTTCAGTCTCAGCATATCTTAAGGTTCATATACAGGAGGCCAGGAATGAAAGCGTGATTTCCGGAGTTCTTCCTACAGGTTTAGGCGGCGGTTCTTATTCATTCCCCGATCAAATGAATCCAAAGAAATCCGAAAACCTTGTATACACCGAGTCCTCTACAGCAAGTGGTCTGATCAGCAAGTTCAGCAAGTCGATGAGTTATTCATCACAGGCATCAGCCGTTCCGGCTCCGCCAACAGTGATTCCACCTATTGTTGGTGGATGAACCTAACCTAAATCCTTTCCTTAATTTTTTTCACCCCTCTTCCCCGAGTGGCAACCCGGTCCTGGTATCTATAATTCATAAACCTGAATGAATGGAACCAACTAAACTGATTGCGGAAAAACAAAGAAGACGTACCTATTGTTAAAGACTGGTTTCCATAGTATCATATCTTTTTTTAATAGTTTGAATTGAAGTTCTGTCTTTTGGGTGCCGTAAAAAGTCCATTTCTTCTATTCGGTAGCGATCTATGAGAAAAAGTGGCTCAAAACACCATAGCTCCAGTTGCACAACACGGAAAATAAATACGGGAAGACACTCATAACGCTAGTTATGTTTGAGGGAGTTCTTCCTGCGATCATTACCCCTTTTAAAAGAAATTCCACGATGGAGATCGACCATGAGGGTCTGAGATCGAACATCGCATTTCTCCTTGATCAGGGTATCCACGGTATTGTCCCCTGCGGTTCCACGGGTGAATCGGCAACACTCAGTTTTGAAGAGCACGAACAGGTTGTTGAGATCACCATCGATACGGTAAACGGGAGGGTTCCGGTGCTCGCCGGGACCGGGTCGAACAACACTGCAGAAGCTGTCCGCCTGACCGAGGCTGCAAAGGACCTGGGGGCAGACGGAGTCCTGATCATCAGCCCATATTACAATAAGCCGAACAGGTCGGGGCTGATCAAACATTACACGAAGCTCGCCGACATCGATATCCCGGTGGTCATGTACAATGTCCCGGGCAGGACCGGGCAGAACCTGCCGCCCGACTTGGTAATCGAGCTTTCCAGTCACCCGAATATCGTCGGAATCAAGGAAGCGAGCGGTGACGTTTCACAGGTCTCAAGAATTATCGAGGGGACCCTTGATGAAGACTTTATGGTCCTTTCAGGCGATGATAATCTCACACTTCCCATTCTGAGCCTCGGGGGCAGCGGGGTTATATCTGTAACAGCAAATGTGGAGCCGGCGCGGATGGTCTCCATGTTCGACCATTTCTGTGAGGGTGAACTCGAAGACGCCCTTGAACTCCACTATGAGCTTTCGCCGCTGTTCAGAGCGATGTTTATCGACACAAACCCCATCCCTGTGAAAAAAGCCATTGAACTCCGGGGAATGGCAGGAGGAACGGTCAGGCCGCCACTGGATGAACTTGACGCGGAAAAAACTGCCAAATTGCAGGAGGTACTCGATACCTATGCCTAGCGTGATCGTCTGCGGTGCCCTCGGGCGCATGGGTATGACGATCGGGCGCATGGTGAACGAGTCTTCCGACCTGGAACTGGCCGGCGGCGTAGATGTCCGCCCAGGACAGTTTTTTGGCAAAGAAGTAGTGGATTCGTCGCGTCTTGATGAATTGCTCGATAAAACGCAGCCCGATATCATGATAGATTTTACCATAGCCGATGCTGCAGTGTCTAATGTTAAATCGGGCGTAAAATTTGGTACCGCGCTTGTGATTGGGACAACGGGGTTCACCCCGGCGCAGCGGGTTGTTATGGCGAAGGCAATCGAAGGGCAGGTACCCGCGGTAATCTCGAGTAATTTTAGTATCGGGGTGAATATTTTCTGGCAATTGATCCGGGAAGCGGCACCGTTCCTAGCAGATTACGATATCGAGGTGCTTGAAGCGCACCACCGCTATAAAAAAGACGCCCCGAGCGGTACGGCGAAAACGATCCTCCAGATCCTCGATGAATCCATTGGTGAACGCAGGAAGCAATATGGCAGGGAGGGAATGAGAGAGAGGGAAAAAATGGAGATCGGCGTCCATGTCATCAGGGGCGGTGACATCGTCGGCGACCATTCGGTGCTGTTTTCAGGTAATTATGAAACGATTACCCTGTCTCACCGCGCCTACGACAGGTCGGTCTTCGCCCAGGGGGCCCTGCGGGCCGCACGGTGGGTAACCGGAAAAGAGCCGGGTATTTACAGCATGAGCGATGTGCTGAACCTCGTACCCGGAACCTGTCGTTAGCGTCCGGGTAGTATCCCCAATCGAAACTTTATTTAATATTTTAACCGACACTAGTAAGAATACGTGGAATTTATTATGACTGCAACTGTTGAAGAAGACCGGTGCACTGCCTGCGAGACATGCGTTGATGAATGCCCAGCCGAGGCGATAGCGATAAACAATGACAAAGCAAAGGTGAATAAGGAGTTATGTGTCGATTGCGGGTCATGTGTCGACGTTTGCCCTTCAGAAGCCATTCATCTCGAATAAAAATCACACTCTTTAATTACTCCTATGATATAGCTATTTTCCATCTATGATCAATGTAGGAGTATTAGGCGCGACGGGCGCAGTAGGTCAGCGATTTGTACAGCTCCTTGCTGACCACCCCTGGTTCCACCTCAAGGTTCTCACCGCCTCGGAGAGGAGTGCAGGAAAACCCTACCGGGACGTTGTCAACTGGCGGCTTGATGTTCCATTCCCAAAAGAGGTAGCGGACATCAGCATCAGCCCGACGACCATAAAGAGCCTTAACGATGTTGACCTTGTCTTTTCTGCTCTCCCGGCAGACATCGCGACAGGAGTGGAAACCATGTGTGCCGAGGCTGGGATAGCGGTATGCAGCAATGCGAGTTCTCATCGCATGGACGCTAATGTCCCCCTTGTCGTCCCGGAGGTTAACCCGGACCACCTCGGGCTTATCGATGTCCAGAGGGATAAGGGCGGCGACGGGTTTATCGTAACCAATCCCAACTGCTCCACGATCATGCTCGTGATGTCGCTCGCTCCGCTCAGGTCGTGCAAATTTTCCGATGTGCGGGTCTCAACCATGCAGGCAATATCAGGTGCGGGATTTTCCGGTGTGCCAGCCATGGCAATCTATGATAATGTTATTCCGTACATCGGTAACGAGGAGGAGAAGATGGAGACCGAGTCCTTAAAAATTATGGGAACGATCGACGGAACGGAAGTGAAGAACGCTCCATTTTCGGTGAGTGCAAGCTGCCACCGGGTTCCTGTCATCGATGGCCATACCATGGCAGTCTGGGTTGACATCAGGGAAGATGTCGAGTCGGTGAAAACGATGTACCGGAATTACAAACCGCCCATCAGCGGTCTTCCTACCCAGCCGGATCACTCGGTACTCCTGCTCGATGATGCAGACAGACCGCAGCCCCGGCTCGACCGGTTGAGAGGAAACGGTATGACCGTCTCGGTCGGCAGGATCAGGGAAGGGCTCCGGTATGTGACGATGGGTCACAATACCATCAGGGGAGCAGCAGGGGCATCGGTACTTAATGCCGAACTGATTCATTCACGAAAGTATCTCTGAAGGGGGATTACAAAATGATTAAAGACAACACAGTATTCGTCGGAAACAAGCCAGTCATGAACTACGTACTTGCAGTCGTTACACAGTTCAACAACGGAGCTCAAGAAGTTGCTATCAAGGCACGTGGAAAGGCGATTTCACGGGCGGTCGATACGGCTGAGATAGCCCTGAACCGGTTTCTAGAGGGTGTGGACAAGAAGGAGATCATCACGTCAACCGAAGTGATCGATACGGACAGCGGAAAGACCAATGTGTCCAGTATAGAGATTATTCTTGCCAACCAGGTCCAGCCGGATCTTCATTAACCTACCGTTTTGTCCGTCGCACAAACAAAAAGACCATTCAGAGAAGATATTATGCATTTTTAACAATTTTACATCTTATATTCACCATTTATCCTGGGTAGTATCAGAAAGGATATAATAACAGACCCGAAATATTGTTACCAATGAGAATCAGTGCTGTCGTGGTACTCATCATTCTGTTATCAGGTATCGCGGTGCCGGTGCTTGCTGCCAATGATGACCGTTACAGCTATATCACGATACAGGACATGAATATCACTCTCGAGAAGGACCATGCGATTATCAGGATGAACTATACCATCGATGAAGGGACCCAGCTTATCGTCTATCTCCTGGGAAAACAGGACCTCAGAACCAAGCTCCTCAAAGTCCTGAATTATGAGGATGCGACAGTCAGGAATGTCGAAATGAACAATGCTGAAATCCTCATCAACGGGATATCCTATGATTATGGCAGGGGAATTTACTGGTTCCCCGACCACCAGTTCAGGGTCGGAATACCCCATCTCCGCGTTACATCCCCGCAGGTCACAAGGGATTACTATAATACCCGCGAATTTCCCGATGGCATCGGTTATTTTGATCCGTGAAACTGCCAGACTGATAGAATTCACCCTGGTCGGTACCTGTTTCGAAGGGTTACCAAACCTGGTTATGGCTTTTATGCACCCGTCAGGAAGGATCCGCACAGGCCTGGATTTACAACAGCCATGAGTATCGTCCGGCCGGGTTCCTGATAAGCAGGTATGAAACCCCTGCCTGGGTTATATTGAATATTTTAGATAAGAAAATCCACGCTGTTCTATCGAAAATCTTATCATATGAGAAGGAGACAAAATTGTACTGAAACTGAAAGGCTTACGGTAGCGGTATCATCATATCGATAATTGCTGATACTCTAGATATGAATGACAGCTGATACTCTTGGCATCAAAGCCGTTACCAGGGCCTTCAGTTCAGCCTCTTCTGGAAACCAATACCATTCAGGTGTTATAAAATAATGGAACATATGAATTCTGCCCGACAGAAAACAGCCCCCGGACGGTAAGCCTTATCTCCGGAATGACAGGAAGAGCCAGAAATGAAAGGTACATAAAAGGGTCTCCGGTCGACCCGAATTTTTCTGTCATGAGATGGAGAGCCCCGAGCCTCTCTACGACGTCCTCAAATGATCCAGTGGACATGAGTCCGGCACATTCCAGGGGCAGTACGACGACTTCATCACCCGAAACAGCTGCAAGTCCGCCTTGATATGCTATCACCGTCCCGACTGCCATCTGGATCTCCTTGTCGCTTGTCCCCACGGCAATGATGTTATGAGCATCGTGCGATATGCTTCCGGCGATGGCACCCTGCGTTATCCCAAAGCCGTGTACAAGACCCATCGAATACGTTCCAGGCTCATACCTGCTGCATGCTACGGCTTTTATAATATCCCTGTCATAATCAGGCAGACCCGATTTTCTGACATGGCACCTGAGCTCGCGGGTGATGATCTCGCCCGGGACCAATCCAATCACCCTTGCATCACCATCCCCGTGAAGGGATAGTGATCCTGGAATAAGAGGTAACGCTGACATCTTCGGGGCAGGCGGAATCCCAGGGGAGTATCCGGATGATCCCGAAAGAATTCCACGACGGAATGTTTTTGCAATGGAAAATTCCCCGGAGTTCCCGAGGACGCAATAATCCGCCACCCTTCCCGGGGCGATGGCGCCCCTGTCATACAGGTGGAACCGCTCCGCAGGAGATAATGTAGCCATTTTAAGGGCGGTTTCAAGCTCAAGCCCATGTGAAACTGCCTCACGGATTAAAGCATCGATATGGCCTTCCCTGACAATGAGATCGGCATGCCGGTCATCCGTGGCAAATGAGCAGCGTGAGGCTGAGCATTTTGTCACCACAGGAACCAGTGCCGGTACGTTCCTCTCCACCGAGCCCCCCCGCACGTAAATGAACATGCCCCGGGACAGTTTTTCCCCGGCCTCACCGGCTGTTACACATTCATGGTCGCTTTGGGGCCCGTTCAGGATATATGCATTCAGGTCGCTGCCTGACAATAACGGTGCATGGCCGTCGATCAGTTCAGTAAGCGCCAGTTTTTCCCTGACCCCCGGATCCCCGGACAGTACGCCCGGGACATCCATCATCTCACCGAGACCGAGCACCCGGGAGTTTCCGAGAAATTCAGCCAGGTCCCCGGCATCGAGGACAGCACCTCCCACATCAACCGGGGCAGAAGGTACACATGAAGGCAGCATGAAGAATATATCGATATCGGCCTGTCGTGAATCTGCGAGCATGTACCTGATCCCTTCCCTGCCAAGGACATTCGCAATCTCATGGGGGTCGGCAACTACCGTAGTCGTACCGTGCCGTACTGCCAGCCGGGCAAATTCCCGGGGGGTGAGAAGTGAACTTTCGATATGGACGTGCGAGTCGATCAGGCCGGGTATAACCCGGGCGCCATGGAGATCCAACTCCTCCCTTCCGGAATAGGAGCCCGTCCCGATGATTATGCCATCTTTTATTGCAAAATCTTTCCGGTCCCAAAGACAGGTGAACGGATTGAAGATGAGCGGATTACGAACGACAATATCGGCGGGCTCCAGGCCCCTGGCTGCCAGGGAAAGGGCGTTGTCAGGTAATTTCAAAGTCTCTGATCACCGCCGGAAACCGCCGTGTTCCTGAACTGGTATAAATAAAGCACCGGTATTTCCCGGGTTTAAGTGACACGGGGAGTGTCACGATCGTTTCACCGGCATTAAGTGGCATATGGTCCGCGTTGCGAAAGATTTCTACCTGCGAGAGGCCTGCTTCACGGAATACCGCTACTTCGAGGACGGCATCAGGAACCGGTTCATTACTCTGTATTGAAAACCTGAGGCCTGAACCGGTATAGGTTACATCCCCGGGGTATACCGAGATGCACCCGGATACCTCTGACGCTGCCAGGAGAATCATACCGATAACGAGTACTCCCGTAGGACGCATAGTATTTCTTCAGAGCTGATACCTAAATAATCATCGCGGTCGATGGCCGGTCAGTGATCAGGAAGTCCCGCCCGTGACCAGCAAGCCGGCCTGCTTTATAGTATGATGCATATCCCCGGTGATGGGAATCGAACTGGCAGATCCGTCGGATTTATGAATATTTTCGACATGGGCATATCATTTTTTGCAAAAGATATATAAGGGATTATTATAGATTGGACTTATTATGAAGCAAAACGTGATTATTTCAATCGTAATCGTCGTTGCAGTCTGCCTTGTGGTAATTTTTTTTGCAGTTGGTTACAGCCGAATGTTACAACCGGTCAGTAAGCCTGCCCCGGTCACTCCCGTTCCGACCGAGGCTGTCGCGACTCCGGCACCGACCACCGCCGTTGTTCAGACGCCGGTACCGACTCCCACGCCGATGGACTGGGTAAGTAGCATTCAGAACGGGACGGACAATATCAATAAAGCCAAGATCTCAATTGTAAAAGGCAAAGCGAACATGGATCCCGTCCTCAGTGTCCAGGGACAATACGCCAACGTAATAACGACCCTGTATATGGCACAGAACAACTTCACGGCAGCAAAACAATACTTTGTATCTGCACAGTCTGATATTGCCGGTGCAGCCCGGACGGCACCCCCTTCCCAGCAGGACTCACTCTCGAAACTTGCGGCGGTACTTGGTTCTGACGCGGCCAGCACCGATCTGTACATCCAGTCCACAAAACTTGGCCTTGCCAATCAATGGTGGGATTCCAACAATGCCTATAACCAGGCCAACAGTCAATATACAGGAAATATCCAGTCCACAAATAACCTGCTCGACTCGATGAATATTCTCCAACCCTAGGTTGCCAGATCCAATACCAGTGAAAACCGGCCATATCTTTTTTTATTCCCTGCAAAACCCCTGCAATACCCAAAACTCAATCTGATAGTGATTTCTTTATCACAGAGGGTGCTTAAGTCATCTGATAAATGAAGGGTAAGGTCCCACTCCAACCCTTAAATCTTAGCCTATAACTGGATGATTTTCCGAATTTTTAGCTCGTGTTTTGGAGCCCCTCTCTGATATCATATTTAAAACATTGACAGGAGGGGGTTTCACCCTCTCCCTGCCCCTCCCCCATTAGGATAGTCTTTTGGCAGGGTTGATCGGACGGTAAAAGGGAAAGAGTTAACAGGACTGTCCTATCCCGGCCGGGTCGCCATAGCGGCGGGGCGGAGCCCCGGGAGCGTCTGAAGGGGAAGGATATAAGAAAAAAGTCCTGCGTGAAATAGCACACCGTTTCCTGCAGTACTCATTTTTTTTACTTTTTTTCAATTACCTTTCAGGTAGTTATTTTTTTTACCATTTTTCCGTGGTAAATCACTAATGAAGGCAGGGGATAAAATGACATCGTACCAAAAGAATAACAGGATTTGTGAAAGAAAGATAATTGAAACGTTTTTGAACCCCTGTTTTCTTAGATATCGCCTCTACAGGAAAGGATTACTTACCTGCCGGCATTACCACCCGGATGGCAGGGTCCTTACCCGAACAGCTTTTTCGATTGTTCGAGTGCTTCAACAGCAGGTAGTTTTTTACCGGTGAGGAACTCGATACATGCACCGCCACCGGTCGAGATATGGGTGAATTTTTTATCAAGTCCGAGTTTCTCGATTACTGCGGCTGTATGACCCCCGCCGACTACCGAGAATTCTACCCCGGAGGCGGTTTTTAACAGTTCGTAGGTACCGGAAGCAAAATCGGGTTCCTCAAAAACCCCGGCCGGGCCATTGAATACGACGGTTCCTGCATTGTTCAGGATGGTACACAGGGTTCCGATCGCCTCCATCCCTATATCGAGGACGGGAGCATCTTTCGGGATGGCACTGACTGGATATTCCGCACGTTTGTTTTCTTCGCGTACCGCCACCCAGTCAGGAATAATGATACGCGACCTGAATTCTGACAACAGGTGTTTTGCGTGTTCGATCTCCCGTTCATAGTTCAACTGGTGAATAAGCTGGGTGGACGGGCTGCCTATGTCGAATCCCTGTGCAATCAGGAATACATTGGCTACGACGCCTATTACCATTACCTGGTCAGCCACATTATGTTCAAGGACATGCCGTGCCACGGCCATCGAATCATCCACTTTCGTACCACCGAGCACCATGCAGACCGGCCTTGGTGCCCCGGTAAACACCCTGCTCAATGTGTATACTTCTTTCTCCATGAGAAGTCCTGCAGCAGACTTCATCGAATAGGGCAGGCCTACAACCGTAGGCTGTGAACGGTGCGCAGTTCCGAAGGCATCGTTGACAAAGAGGTCTGCCATCTGGGAAAGTTTTCTGACGAGGTGGGTTTTCTTTGCTTCTTCCGGTTTCAAAATGAGATTTTCCTCGGCATTGAACCTCACATTCTCGAGCATAAGGACTTCACCGTTATGAAGGTCTCTGGCCGTCTCCCGTGCACATGTACCAAATATGTCGTCTATATACCGGACCGGCTTTCCGATCAGGTGGGAAAGTTTCTCGGCATGAGCCTCGAGCGATGTGAAATCTTTTTTGCCAGGTCGGCTCTGATGGGTCAGAATGACGACCTTGCTGTTTTTCAGGGCCTGGATCGTTGGTACGTGCTCGCGGAACCGTTTGTCGTCGAGGATGGTATTTGAAGCGGGATCGATCGGTGAATTAAGGTCCAGTCGCAGTAAAACAGTTTTCCCATCAGGTTTTAATTCTCCCAGCGTCCCGATAGCCGTCCCTGACCCTCTTTGTACCATTTATACAGTCCTGGCCTTGATCTTCTTAAGCCTGAAGAGTTCTTCCCGTTCCATCTCATCAAGCCTCATCTTTATGAAATTTCTTGCTTCCGAGAGCTCAGGTATTACCTTGAACTCCAGTGCATTCACTCTTCGCTTCGTCGATTCGATCTCATCGAGAAGCCGCTTCATGGTTGTTTCAATCTCGGCACTCTCGATAATCGCCTCGACAAGCTCTTCGAATGATGTCGCGGTCTCGTCGATGATCGATGTGGTCCCGAGTACGCCGTACCCACGGTCGGTGAGATTCTTCCTCACCCTGGACGATTCGATCTCGGGCACAACCACACCCATAATATTTTTAGATGAGAGGGTGATACCCGGGACTTCTTTTACAGAGAAGGCCGCTGATTTAACCCCGATGGCACCCTCAACGGTATTTGCGAGGGCCATGCTTTCCACTGCCCTCTGGTACCTGGCCATGAGTTCTCCCCTGCTGTCTTTTGCATCTGCGAGCACCTTGAAAAATTCAAGGATCAGCCCGTCACGTTTCATTTTCAGGATTTTATACCCGCGTTCGGATAACGCTATCCGTCGTTTGAGGTTGATCAGTTCTGAACGGGTCGGTTTAATATCCTGGAGCGGCATGCGTGGTTACCCCTGGGCAGCCCCTGCCTTGAATTTCGGATGGTACTTGTTGATGAGATCCCTGTCGATACGTGTCAGCTGCTCCACAGGCAGCGTTGAGAGTAAGTCCCAGCCGAGGTTGAGGGTATCGGTGATCGTACGATCTTCGTCATATCCCTGCTTCACGAACCTCTGCTCGAATATATCGGCAAATTCAAGAAACATCCGGTCACGCTCCGAAAGGGCATCCTTGCCGACGATCGCGACAAGGCCGCGAAGGTCGTTTCCTTCTGCATATCCCGCATACATCTGGTCTGATACTTTCTTATGGTCCTCGCGTGTATGGCCTTTTCCAATACCGAGGTTCATCAGACGGGACAATGACGGCAGGACATTGATTGGCGGGTATATGCCCTTCCTGTGCAGATCACGGGAAACGACGATCTGTCCTTCGGTGATATACCCGGTAAGGTCAGGGATCGGATGGGTGATATCATCGCCGGGCATCGTGAGGATCGGGATCTGGGTGACCGAACCCTTCTTGCCTTTGATGATCCCCGCACGTTCGTAGATGCTGGCAAGGTCGGTATACATATAACCAGGGTATCCACGGCGGCCCGGAACTTCTTCACGGGCTGCACCGATCTGACGCAGTGCCTCGCAATAGTTGGTCATGTCCGTGAGGATCACGAGTACATGCATCCCGAGTTCGAACGCGAGGTATTCTGCGGTAGTAAGAGCTAACCGCGGGGTAATAATACGCTCGACTGCAGGGTCATCGGCGAGATTGAGGAACACGACCGCACGCTCCAATGCCCCTGTCCGCTCGAAGTCCTTCATGAAGTAGTTGGCTTCCTCTTTGGTGATCCCCATCGCAGCAAACACGACGGCGAATTCCTCTTTCGAACCGATGACCTTTGCCTGCCGGGCGATCTGGAGCGCGATATTGTTGTGGGGAAGACCGGCTCCTGAGAAGATCGGGAGTTTCTGACCCCTGACAAGGGTGTTTGTGCCGTCTATTGTTGAAATCCCGGTCTGGATAAATTCATTCGGTGAGCCCCTTGCATACGGGTTGATAGCCGCACCGGTGATATCGAGACGTTTTTCCGGCACTATTTCAGGACCGCCGTCGATTGGTTTCCCGCCGCCGGAGAGAATACGCCCGAGCATCTCCCTTCCGACCGGCATCTTAATAGTCTCTCCGGTGAACCTGACGCCGCTGTCCTCTCCGATGCCTGCGGTCGTCTCGAACACCTGCACGACCACAAGCGTGTCACTGGTATCCAGTACCTGTCCGCGTTTTACCGTCCCGTCGTAGAGGACGATATGGACGAGTTCCCCGTACATGATGGGCTCGGTCTTCTCGACGAAAACGAGCGGTCCGGCGATCTTTGTAATAGTCCTGTATTCCTTCATGCTGCCGCCCTCAATGCATTGAATTCCGCATCCATCTGTTTCTCTATCTTTTCGAGTTCGGGCTTATAGTCCTTGATGAACTTGATCTGCGGAAGGTCGTTCTTCGCTTTGATACCGATAACCTGCGCCGGCGTAACCCCCGCAGCCTGGGCTGCGTAGCCGAGATCCGAGTACAACTTGATGGATTTCATCATATCGTACTGTTTCTTCATATCGCAGAAGGTATCGACCGGGTCGTAAGCATTCTGCTGGAGGAATATCTCGCGGATCATCCGGGCTACCTCGATGGTTATCTGTTCCGCCTCGGGAAGTGCGTCCGACCCGACCAGCTGGACGATCTCCTGGAGTTCGGCTTCTTTCTGGAGGACCTCCATGGCCCACGACCGGATCGTGTTCCATTCGGGTGAAACTTCCCGGTCGTACCAGTCGTGAAGGGTGTCGAGGTAGAGGGAATAGGAGTTTAACCAGTTGATCGCCGGGAAATGACGGCGCTGGGAGAGTTTTGCGTCCAGGGCCCAGAATACTTTGACGATACGGAGGGTGTTCTGGGTAACCGGCTCTGAAAAGTCACCGCCGGGTGGAGACACCGCCCCGATGACGGAAACCGAGCCGTCTCCCCCTCCCAGGGTCTTGACAAGTCCCGCCCGCTCATAGAATTCTGACAACCGGGCTGCAAGGTATGCCGGATAACCTTCCTCACCGGGCATTTCTTCCAGACGGGATGATATCTCCCTCATCGCCTCTGCCCACCTCGATGTGGAATCTGCCATCAGCGACACATCGTATCCCATGTCGCGGAAATATTCAGCGATGGTGATACCGGTATAAACCGATGCTTCCCTGGCGGCAACAGGCATATTACTGGTGTTGGCGATAAGGACGGTCCGCTCCATCAGGGGCTTTCCGGTCTTCGGGTCTTCAAGCTCGGGGAACTCTGTGAGGACCTCTGTCATCTCGTTTCCCCGTTCGCCGCATCCGATATAGACCACGATCTCCGCATCGCTCCACTTTGCCAGCTGCTGCTGGGTCACTGTTTTTCCACTGCCGAAAGGCCCGGGAATTGCAGCCGTTCCTCCTTTTGCAATCGGAAATAATCCGTCAAGAATCCGCTGTCCCGTAATCAAGGGTATTTCCGGGTTCAGTTTTTCTTTCACGGGCCTCGGTACACGGACAGGCCACCGCTGCATCATGGTGAGCGTTGTACCATCGTCAAGGACGCACACGGTTTCTTCTACGGTGAAGGAACCGGACTTTATGGTTTTGACGTGCCCACCCTTAACATTCGGCGGTACCATTACTTTGTGGACGATATTGGTCTCCTGCACTTCCCCGATGATTCCACCAGGGGTGACATTGTCACCTTCTTTCACGAGGGGCCTGAATTCCCATTTCTTTTCATGGGAAAGTCCCGGTGCAGAGACTCCTCTCTCGATGAAATCACCCATTTTATCGACCAGGACGCTCAAAGGACGCTGGATTCCATCGTAAATACTGGTCAGGAGCCCGGGGCCGAGTTCAACGGCTAATGAGAGGCCTGTATTGAAAACAGGTTCACCCGGTCTGATCCCGGACGTATCCTCATAGACCTGGATGATGGTATCGTTACCCTGGATCTTGATGACCTCCCCCATCAGCTCCTCTTTTCCCACTTTCACGACATCATACATATGGGCATCAAGGCCGACCGCGGTGACGACCGGCCCTGAAATCCTTTTAAGTACTCCCTTCTTGTCGGTTTTTGACTTGTTTTCATTCACTTCCACAGATCAACACCCACTGATCTCTTGATTCTCTCTCGCATGGACAATCCCCCTTCTTCTTCCTCGCCGATCGCAATAATTGTCGGTTTTACGGAATTTTCAAGTGTAGTCCGGAGACGTCCGGGAACCCGTTTCATATCGCTGCTGTTCAGCACGAGAATCCCGACATCGGTATCCGCCATTGCATGGTTGATATATTCCACGAGCTTTGCATCACTTTCTGCTGCGTATGTCTTCCTGATGCCGGCCAGCCGGAACCCCAGAATAAATTCACCGTTGCCAATAACTGCAATTTCCATTTACATCACCAGGTACTCCTTGATACGGTCGGAAGAGAGGCGGGATTCCTTGCCTCTTGCTATCGCCCTCAGGTTAAAAACCTCGTATTTCTTCTTTTCGAGGTATACCAGTATCGGGTGGATCGAAAACGGGTTCAGTTTGGACATTTTTTCCATCTGCACGAGCTCGACCTTGATAAGGTCTGTCTCTGTTTCCCGGATTGGTTTTTCACCCCTGAGGTCTTCAAGTGCCGCCAGAAGAGGTTTGACCTTGATCTTTGCCACCAATGCATCGATAAACTCGTTCCTGTCTATGATTCCGTTGAGCCTCTGGAGTTCCTCTATCGAAAACGTCCCTCCGGTAATCATCATTTCCCGCACATCTTCCTCGTGGACATCTGATCGGAGCCTGAATAGATTCCTGATATTGATGACATCGATATCGAGACTGATATAATTCAGGAAAAGATGGCCGCCCTTCACTCCCCTGGCAGCATCGATCAGATTTGCATAGTACTGCTTGTACATCTCGTTCTCAAGACGGGAAAACGATTTACTCTGTAATGCCTGGGGGAATTCTCTAGCCAGCACAGGATAGAGTTTCGTAGCTTTCAAAGCCTCGACGACGCGCTCGGGTGAGTCCTCGGCCAGGAGCCTGTCAAGAAACACGGTGTCGAATTCTCCGGCCGGGATTAATATCTCTTTAATTTTTCCGGGCTTAATCCCCTGGGTCTTACCCCGGATGATTGTCAGAATGTTCTGGATGTCCCACCGCCTCAGGTAGGCTTTCGTGAACTCCTTAAGAGTCCCCGGAGTAATGTCGAGTACCTTCTGGAATTCTTTAGCGAGGTTCCAGGAGAGTGAAATTTCCAGCAGGTCAATTCCGGAAAACATGCTGCTGAACTCGTCAATCTCCTTTTTGTACTCCAGTTCTTCGATGGATCGGGTAATTTCCGGAATGCTCATATTAAGCATCCGGAGGTATTCCTCCCTTGGGAGGAGTTTTGACTTCCTCACCCTCATCCGCGTTCCGACATAGATGTACGGGGCCGGCCCTGCCGTCATTTCAGCCATCGTATGCCTCCCTAACCGAACAGGATATCAGACGCATCCTTGAGACCTGTTTCCCATACCTGGTTCAGGAACGTCCGATAACTGAAATCAATCTGGAGCGTGCCATCCCTGCTTTCGACGATAACCCCTCCTTCGATATCTTTCACGCCTCCTGCGGTATATCCCCTGAGTTCTTGTTCTTTCGCGATAATATCCTCCAGGGCCTGCATATCACGTGCATTGCAGTGGACGATCCCTTCGGGGATCTCCTGTCTGGCTTTTAAAAGAAGCGATCTGAGCGCTTCGCGATGGAAGCTGTCAGGTAGTCCTTTTAAGGATTCCAGAGTCTTCTCATAGACGTCATCGAGGAGCGCTTTCTGGGCATTAAGCCGTTCTCTCTTCACCACGAGGTTCGCTGCGGAAAGTACCTGGCTTTCGAGATGGCGAACCTGTTTTTCAATCGATTCTTCGACTCCCGTCTTGATTTTTTCTACCTTTTCCTGGCTCGTCTCAAGTATCTGCCTGACCTGCCCACGGGTCTCCTCGCGGATTTTTTCAGCTTCTTTCTGCCCTTTTACCCTTATTTCTCCGACGACTGCTTCCAGTCCCATAGTCTGCCCCACTTTAGAATAAGAGCAGCAATGCAACGACAAGGCCAAAGATCACAATCGTTTCAGGAATAACAGTAAACAGGAGTGCAAGACCGAAAATATCCTTATTTTCTGCTGTGGCCCCAACGGCTGCGGAACCGATTGCCATTTCTGCGACGCCCGTTCCAAGTCCGGCTAAACCAACTGCGAGTCCGGCTCCGATTGCCTTGAGTCCTGCCTGCGATGCCTGTACCATTTCGAGTGTCATGTTTGCGTCAACCATTTTTTTATTCCTCCGTAAATCTCTTTTTCATGCCAAATGGGTTGTATTTTTTGCCTCCACCCTTGTAGAACTTGGTGAAGAATTCAACATACTGCAACCTGAGTGACTGAAGAGCCCCGCCGATCAGACCCAGTGCCGCGTTCCCGATGTGGCCCACAATAAAGACCATTACACCGACGAAGATGATTACTATTCCAACGACTGATAAATGCTGTAACTGAGGCGCGATAATCATCCCTATGGATATAAAGTTTACCACCATAGCGATTGCGACCGACGAAAGCCCCACAGCCACAAGACGCGTAAATGACAGGGTGTGGCTGATAATTGTTGGCAGTTCGAAGACGTCAAGGGCATTTTCCCGCGCAATGAATACCGCTCCGATAATGATCATGAGTATGCCTGCAATTACCCCGGGTGTCAACCCCGCTACCACGGGAGACAACGTAGTCAGGTTGATCATCAGGGGAATAGGGAAGTATGCCCATAATGCGATGAGAATGCCCCACATGAAGAGGATCCACCCGAAGTTCGCAAGTACTGCCTTTTCACGATGTGAACCATGATCGTGTCTTGCATGGTTAATGATGCCGAGAATCCGGCCAAGCGTAATATAAAGAACACCAATCCAGACGGAGGTAACGAGCAATTCAGGAATCGCCGCTCCTGCGCCGCCTTCCCCACCTATATTCATATGACGGGAGAAGATCAACGGTTCCCAGGGCAGTTTAAACCCGAGAAACTCGGAATACAGTATTCCGAAAATAATTGAAGAAATTGCAAAAATCATCAGGATATTAACGAGCTGAGCCCCGTCCCCGCGCTTGAAGTACCGGCGGAGAACCAGGCTGACGCCAAGAAGCATCAGGCCATACCCGACATCCCCGAGGATCAGGCCAAAAAATAAGGGAAAAATAAATGCGACGATGACTGTCGGGTCAATTTCCCAGTATTTTGGCCTCGCATAAATATCGATGATCAGTTGTGTCGGATCTGCGAATTTCGGGTTATCATACTCGACCGGGATCGTATCGCGGTCAGGATTGAAGGGCAGTTCGGTGACAAAACTTTTTCCACCGGTTAATTTGTCAATCGCTTCCGTAAGTCCGGCGACCTCAGTCACGGGGACCCATCCCTCTGCAATAAAGGCCTGGTCAGTTGTTGCAAACCTTAACGGGGCTTCCGCTTTCTGCACGTCCGACGTGAGGAGCTCATCGCAGGCCACGAGGAAGTCGGTATGTTTCTTCCTGTTCTCCCCGATTTTAGCCGCGACATCCTGCATTTGTCGTTTGATCCCGACAATTTTTTCCTTGTACAGGGTAATTGAGGCTGCTGCCTGCCCGCTCTCTTCGGGGACCGGTACCTGCTGGAACATCGCATCGGAAAGCAAACGTTCGACTGCCTGGCGGTGTCCGGCAGGGACGATCAATACCAAAAAATTCCCTTCCTTTGAAGGGACATAAAAACGTTCGTGCGGAATATCGGGGACCACGTCCCGGGCAACATATCCCGTAAAAACAGCAAGAGACGAATAACCTCTCAAGAGGTCCAGGGGCACAGGAATGCCCGTAAAAGGCTCGAGACCTGTAATTTTCTGTTCCAGGTACTTCTCCTCGGTATCGAGCTGCGATCGTAACCCGGTCAGTTGGTCTGTTTCTTTTTCTATGATCGGGAGATCCCGCTCGATGAGAGCTCTGATATCCGACGATCGCTTCAGGTTCCCGGGTTCCACGTTATCCGGATTCACCAGATATGTGGCCTCGAGAGACCTGATAGTGAGAAGTTCAGTCGATATTTCACCCGCACCGGGAAGGGGCATCCCTATCCTGAATCCTTCGTACTCTTTCTTTGCCTGGTCTACAAAATCCTCGATATGAAACACGTTATGGCGGTAGAGCTCCTGTATGATCGGCTCCATCCGGTCTTTGGATGCCGCGATCAACAGGCGGCTCATCTGCCTAGCCTTTAACATGAAGCTGCTCCTTGAACCGGGACACCAGCAGACCTACTGCCCGGTCGAGGTTTTTATAGCCCTGCTCCCTGAGCGAGGCTGCGCGATGCTCGCCCTCCGTGACAATCCGGGTATGGTTTTCTGCTGCTTTTGTCCTGGCATCCGCCAGGCATTTCTTCCTGTACTCTTCCGCGGATGCGGTTGCTCTGGTAACCAGGTTATCCGCTTCAAGTTCTGCATTGGCAATACTTTTCCTTCTTTCCGCCTCTGCACCCTGTATCATGGCCTTATACTCTTCTTCTGCTTTTTTAATGTCCGTTAAGACCTCAGTCTTCATCCAACCCTCCTCTCATGATAGTACAATATTTAATGAAAAACACTCATAAATGTGTTGTTATTTATTTCACCGGAAAAGCACGCGATAAAATTGTCCTGTAGCGTGAACTCCGGTGTTTTCGTTCGCCGGCATGTACTATGAGCGTGCAGCATCACGTCCCTGCTACGCTTTCCAATAAGGAAACTCATCGGCACGGGTTCCTGGTCCTATAGTCTTCATAAAGGACAGACATTTCATAGGAAATACGGGAGACCGAATATTCCCCGGAAGGTCCCAGGATTTCTATTCCCCCTGCCGTGGCATGTATGCTCATCCCCGAAAATTCACGACCGGAACAGAGAACGTCCTGTTCGGGGTGAGTCCCACGCCTGATAACGCAACTCATGCGGATGGCTTCTCCGGCAGATACCACATACCGCAGGCGGCCTGACCCCGGGTGATCTCCCGGCAGGACAATAAGAGGACACCTGTACAACCTGACAAGCTCGAGAAGCATTATCGCGGGTTCGACAGGGCCTCCTTCCGGGGCTGAAACAGCAATAATATCATCTTCCGATAAACCCTGGCATACTTCGCCGTCAGGGGTCTCAATACATACGGAAAACGGGGAACCTGCCTTACCAACGAGGATATAAGAGCTTTTGCCCTTGATAAGAAGAAATTCCCCATCCCTTGGGAGACTATACGTGTCCTGCATTATCCGGCTACCCTGAAGGAGACACAGTTCTCTTCAAAATATCCCGGAATATTCCGCCGCGATCCGTTTAACAATAGTCGTTTCGTGTTCCCGGCAGCGGATAGGTCGCATGTACCGGGTCCCCCTGTTTTATGCAGATATACCATCGATCTACCATTTTTCCGGGAGTATAAATGCCTATTCTTTCCGGTTGCAGCTTTAACCAGGAATATCGGTTCGTTTCCGATCCAACTGCACCGATCCGGATCATGCCGGCTCTCTCGGGCGAGTGTGTGCGATTGATAAATTCTGCCCCTATATCGCAATTCCCATTATATCAAGGAGAATTAACAGGAGAGCAGCAGGTATCCCGCCAAAGAGGCAGATAAGGAATGATACGACATTTATCGGGATGTCAGGTTTACCAAACCAGGTCATCACGTGGAAATAATTGACAAAATACAGTAAGAGGAGTCCCAGTACCGAGTTGATTGCAAGTTTGATAATATTTTTGATGACGAAGAATCCGACTATTACCGCAACAACCAGCACGACAGTAAGAAGTCCAATGCCCGAAAAATCCATTAATCGTACACTGATCGCGAATAATAAAGCATTTTCGGTTGTTTACCGGTGACCGGATTAAATCTCAGGATTTCAGAAGCAGAAATCACTGTTATACTTCTTTCAGGCGGATGTAAATTCAGGATCCATGAGACAGGAAACCATATTTACGATCATCCATCAGCGTGCCCCCGGTGACCTGATCATCAGGACCGGGTCCTTTTGACCGGGTTTCGTGCAGAATTCAGGATTTCTGAGACAGGATGATGAACTGCTTCCCTTCCTTCGGGGTCGGCGTCTTTTGGATTATTTGTTGGGTTTTTATTCTCATACCCCGATAATCTTCTGCGATGAGAGACGGATCTCAGGGAGCAGCATGGAACCCACAGCCCTGTTCCCTTCTGAAATACCGCTGACGTGATGTAACATATCAAAAACGTTTCCCGCGAGCATTACCTTCCGGATTGGGGTGCCGAAATCATCCTCCTTCACCCAGGAGGGGTTCGAAATTTCGACAGAAAAATCTCCGCTCATCGGGTTCGCCGTATGCGCACCGACCACATCACGGACGAATATGGCCGGTTCGTACCATATCGGGCTGCGGGGGCCGTCCAGCACAAGGTTATGATGCCCGATAGATGGTGCGCCGCCGAACCCGGACCTGACCGCACTTCCGGTACTTTTTTTCCCATACCTGTACGCCGTCTTCAGGTCATAGAGAAATTCATTCAGTATCCCGCTTGCAATGATATCTATCCGGCGTGAAGGGACACCTTCCGCATCCCAGTAGGTGCTCCCGGGAGCTCCAGGTATAAACGGGTCATCAACGAGGGAAATCTCTTCGCCGGCGATCTGCTCACCAAGCGACCCGGCAAGTTTTGAACGTCCGGCATGCACATTCCTCCCGTTTACTGCCGGAAGCAGGACGGAACCGATGAGCTGTGCAAGTGCCACCGGGGAGAGAATGATATCATACCCGCCGGTCTGAACGTCGACTCCCGACTCCCCGTGCCATGCAAAAAATGCTGCTTTTTCTCCGACGCGACCGGGATCGGGGATCATGGTCGATGACTGATCAAACTCGTACCCTGTCGACTGTCCCCGGATCGTTTCGAGGGAAACAGAAACAAATGTCTTCTGCGAGGAATAGAGAATTCCATGGCTGTTACCCATGGTGACTCCGCCGGTCGAAAGATCCGCCGAACCCGACGTGACCTGCACCGGGTACCTGCCGGCACCTTCAATCATGCCGCGGAGCAATACTGCCGCCTGGTCTGCGTCTATCCGGAGTCCCGGATCATAGGAAAGAGGAGGGTGTTCCTGTACCACGGGAGAGGGAAGGCCGTTCCATTCCTGCTCTGTTGCAAGTTTCCCGGTCGCGATTGCTGCGTCCAGGCAGGGCTTCCATGCCATCGGGTTATTTGTTCCCGAAATTCCGATCTTTCCCTTCTCGATAGTGCGAATGCCGAGTCCAAGGGTTTTGTTCCCGGTCGCGAGACCGGTACTGGTCTTTTTCAGCTCCGCTGACACCGATTGTCCTGCGGCGATATAAACCTCAATTTCATCGGCGATTTTCTGTCCCGCCCGTATGATGTCGTCAACCAGCGACCTGACATCAGTCGTGTTTAAGGGATTAATCTGTTCCACTGCCACCCACCACTGCATTTCGTAAGAGCACATAGGGTGCTCCGTCGCTGACCGGAACGCTCTGCCCGCCTTTGCCGCAATATCCCTGGGACATCAGACGCTCTTTTCCGCACATCCCGATCGCATGGAGTGTCGAAAGAATCTCCCCGGAAAGTGAGACATCCCTGATCATTTCACCCTGTTCACCCTTGTTTATCAGGTACCCGTACTCGGCGTTAAACTGGAATATCCCCCTTCCCGGGTCTACCTGGCCGCCTCTCGATCCGCAAAGAAGAATCCCCTGTCGTACATCGGCGGTCATTTCTTCAAACGTGGCATCACCGGTCTCGATGAACGTATTCGACATCCTCACAAGAGGAGGCTCCCCGGGCATCGCCCTCGCATGCCCCGGTACACCATGGCCAACCGACGCAAGGGTTTCACGGTTGTGGAGATAGGAATTCACGATTCCCTTTTTGATAATCTCGGTCCTGGTTACCCTGACTCCTTCGGCATCAACGGGTTCGAATCCGAATTCATGAAGCGACGGGTCATCGACGATCGTGAGATGATCGCTTCCTATCTTCTCACCGGTTTTACCCGCGAGAACGGAGTTCCCCTCATGGATGAGGTCTCCCTCGCTTGCGTGACCGACGGCTTCATGGGCGAAAACCCCTGCGAGTTCGGGATCGAGTACCGCATCCATAATTCCTCCCCTGACCACACCCGCATCTATAAGCGACACGGCACGATTTCCGGCGAGTCTCCCCATCTCCTGCCGGTGCCGGATATTGAGACCATGGATAGAGTGAAGCCTCTCAAATGCCATCTGGACATTTCCCGATCCCGAGGCCACTGCCATAATGTTAAAACCGGAACGGCATATCTCATAGGAATATTCGTTATCGCTGCTATCCCGGAAGGCAATATTTTCGGACCTTTCTATATATGTTGCCCGTGTATTCACAATCCCCGGGACTTTTGCCGCCGATTCAATTTCTCCAAGGATGGAGGTTTTTTCTTCGAGACTTACGTCCTTCGGGTCTTCCTTTTGCACCGGGACTTCGAGCACGCCGTTCGGGGCATCGGCAAGCACGGTAGGTTCCGTTGTTATCCGGGCAAGGTCCAGTGCAGAATGAAGCAGTTCGTCAAAATCCCTCCCTCCCCGGTCGTTGTAGTTATCGATAGTGAGAATCCCCCATCCGGCGGGACCCAGTACACGGAGAACCGCGGTGGAAAAAAAAGATGTGCCGGCCGTTTCAATAACGCCGTTATCGATATCGATATGGGTGGTATCGCCCGTCACGTGCCGGAGATCGTAATACCTGATGCCCCTTTCCATGGTTATACCAGGGTCGGGGTAACGGGGGTGGTATCCAGGACCCTTTGTGAAGCGGTCGTTGCGAGTTTTCGCAACTTTGTGAGGAAGCCCTCGTTGTTTTCCGGCACGAGTGCGTGCTTCAGGACGTCCTCTATGTGGTCGACCGGGACGACGTTGACCAGCGACCGGAACCGTTCCTCTATCATGACGTCGTCCATGTTGGATCTCGGGATGAGGACCGTTTTTATTCCCGCCTTGGCCGCAGCCTCAATCTTGAAGGTGACTCCGCCGACGGGAAGCACATCGCCGCGGACGGAAAGAGATCCGGTCATACCGAGGTCCTGCCTGACCGGGATACTCTCGATCGCACTGATTACCGCTGTTGCGACACTGATAGAGGCCGAATCCCCCTCGACACCTCCATATGTCCCGATGAACTGGATATGGATATCCATGTTCTTGATATCTTTGCCGGTGAACTTCTTGAGGATTGCACTCACATTCTTGATGGATTCCTGTGCGATCTCTTTTAGCATGCCCGTAGCGATAACTGAGCCGCTCGCTCCCTGGGCAGGCGTAACTTCCGCCATGATCGGAAGCACCGAACCCGAATCGCTCCCCATTACCGCTAACCCGTTAACACGTCCTATCCGGGTCCCTTCAACCACGGTCAGTTCGTATTCACGGTTCCTCCGGATATATTCATCGGATACCTGGTCCTCGATGGACCGTGCTGTAGACTTCGCGGCGATAACATGCTCGGCGGTGGTAATCTCCACACCCTGCTGCCGTGCGAGGTCACCGGCGACCCTGATAAGACCGCCCATGTCCCGGAGCTTGAGGGTCAGGTGACCTTTCCTGCTCGACCGCCGCCGGGCCTCCCGGATAATTTCATCGATAGCGCTCTTATCGAAATGGGGGATTTTGCCGTCATTTTTAACTTCCTGGGCTATGAACCGCACATATTTTTCACGGTTCTCCGGGGTGTCGGGCATGCTTTCGCCCATATATACCTCATACCCGTAACCCCTGATCCTCGACCTGAGTGCCGGATGCATTCCCTGGATGGCATCGAGGTTTCCTGCAGCGACCATGACAAACTTGCAGGGGACAGGCTCCGTCCTGACCATCGCCCCGCTTGAACGTTCGCTCTGGCCGGTGATGGGAAACTCTCCTTCCTGGAGTGCGGTGAGCAGGTTCTGTTGTGAATGCGGCGTAAGGGTATTGATCTCGTCGATGAACAGGACTCCCTCGTGTGCCCGGTGAATCGCGCCGGCTTCTACCCGGTCGTGGGAGGGTGTTTCAAGGCCTCCGCTCTGGAACGGATCGTGCCGGACGTCCCCGAGCAGAGCACCCGCATGGGATCCGGTCCCGTCAATAAAAGGCGCCGTCGTTGTATTATCATTTGAGACGAGCAGTTTCGGCACCATCGCCTCTTCCCGGGGTGTTCCGTACCTGAGTGCCATGAACACGAATGCGGCGGCAATAATTCCCATCAGCCACTGGAACGTGATGAACGCATACCCGATGATCCCGATCATCAGGAGAAGCATGAGGGTATTCCTGAACTGTATCTTCTTTCGGGCTTCTGCCTTGTGGGCGGTAACAATCTGCTTCCCGCGTCCTGCCGGTACTGTCCTGACAATGGGATTATTGTTGTCATCCGAATTCGGATACACGAGTATGTCCTGGAGTTCCTCTTTGGGGAGCAGCTCTGCCATCGCCTTGGCAAGCATGGACTTCCCGGTACCCGGACTCCCTATCATCATCACGTGTCGTCTCTGGATCGCCGCCTTCTTGATGACTTCCACCGCGTGTTCCTGACCGATTACCTGATCGATCAGTTTTGCAGGCACCTCGACCTGGGAGGAGGTATTGATATCGGTTTCCCCTGTCGGTCTCTCTTCCTGCGTGCCTGCTTCGGAAATTATACTATCCATTGTCAGATTTACCCCTTTGCACGCCTAAGTACTGATATACTTATTTCATGCTAGTTTAAGTACTTTCAGCATGAGGTAGCATGGGATGAAGGTAATAAGCACAGAATATTCGCAGGTACTGGGCGCAAAAGTCGCGGAACGCCTTGGGACGGGTGTCGTGGATGTACGGTTTTCCAGGTTCCCTGACGGCGAACAGTACTTAAGGACAGGCCCCCTTGACGGGAAAACGGTGATTATCGGGTCGGTGGTAAATAGCCATGCCCTTATCCAGCTCCTGCTTCTTATCGATGCATGCAGTAAATCAGAAAACATCCTTGTAGTTCCCTATATGGGATACGCCCGCCAGGACAGGCAATTCAATGAAGGAGAACCACTCAGCGCCCGTGCTGTCGCGGGGGCCCTTGCCCGAGGAGTATCACGGGTGATTACGGTGAACATCCATGACGAACGGGTGCTGAGCCATTTCCGGATACCTGCAGTCAATGTCACGCTTGGGTACGATGTCGGCCGGGAATTAAAAAAATCACTGACCGATCCTTTCATTGTCGCTCCCGATGACGGTGCCCGTTACTTCGCGGAACAGGTGGCCCTTGCGGGAAAGTGGGACATGGATCATCTCGACAAGACACGGGTTTCGGGGGATACCGTAACGATAGAACCAAAAAATCTTGATATAAAAAACAGGGATGTGGTAATTGTCGATGACATAATATCTACCGGCGGGACGATTGCAACCGCAGCGTCAATGATGTACCGGGAAGGAGCAAAGACGATCCATGCTGCCTGTGTCCATGGCGTCTTTACCGGTGGGGCATATACCCATCTCAAATCCGCGGGAATCCGGGATATCACGTGCAGCGATACCATTGAGAGGGCCTTCAGCACCACATCTGCTGCAGGCGTTATTGCAGAGGCTGTACAGGAATGACAGGAACAGGTCTTTACCTCCGGAGCGACCGGTACCACCTGCCCGGGTATTTCATACTCCGGGCGATACCGCGAAAAAGACCCGATGCTGGTGTCCACCGGGCCTTCGTTCCGGATTCCACAATTATTTATCTTATCCGGGCCTGCTCCGGGATTCCTGAGTTATACAGGCCACAATACAGGAAAAGGGCGTTATAATTTCATGAACCATATCCTCGATACATCGGTTTTTTTTTCTGCATTTCCGGTCGGACCGGGATCATTTACAACTCCATCGGTGGCAGAAGAACTGGCGGACCTTGCATCGAAATGCCGTTTCGACCTTCTCGCGGATCAGACCATGCAGGTAAGAGATCCTGATCCACAGGCAGTTCTGAAAATACGGGAGGTATCGCGACAGAGCGGCGATCTTCCGGTGCTATCTGAGACGGATATCGATATCCTGGCGCTTGCCTCCGAGCTTGGGGGGGCCATTGTAACCGACGATTACGCGATCCAGAACGTTGCAAAACACCTTAAAATACCCGTCATTCCGATACATCAGCGTCCGGCAGCAAAACGGACATGGAAATACCGGTGCCCGGGTTGCGGCCGGTACTTTAAAAACACCGGGGAATGCCCGGTTTGCGGCGCAATCATCAGGAGAAAGATAAAATAATTCCGTGTCCGGCGGCGTCTCACGCCGAATCGGGCCATCAGTTTACCCGATGGGACAAACGGGTCATATTCATGCCGTTTAACCGAAAGGAAACACCAATTAACAGATTTCAGGGATTTTTACGAAACGATATATCTTTAAATATGATACCCTTGAAGCTCTTTCCATGTCTTCTCTCGACGAGCTGATCAGACGAGCAAAAGAACTTCTCTCCGAAGGCCATAGCCCGGGCCAAATTGCCGATGAACTGTCGCTCTCGATGGAAACAGTGACATGGCTCCTAACCCAGGCGAAAGGGGCAGCAATACCGAAAGACGTGCATATCGACTGGACAAGCGTGAGCGGAAAGGCATCGCTCCTCAGGGAAATGACCTCCATGCTCCTTACCCGGTACCAGTCGTCGGAGCTCGCCTGCGGATGCGAGTGCGACGATGAACTGCCGGGCGTCATCGTAGGAATTGCGATCTCCGGGATACCTCTTGCGACGCTGATGGCAGCGGCGGTCGAGGTGAACCTGGCGATCTATTACCCGACAAAACAGAGCTCGAGCGAAAAACCCGTCGGTTCGATAAGCGGCAACTTTGCCCAGGTGACCGGAGAGCACTGCATCATCGTGGACGATGTCATCACATCGGGAAACACTATGAAAGAGGTGGTGAAATACTTGAGAAGCCATGGTGCGACACCGACAGCCATCCTTGTCATATTCGACAAGCGCGGTATGACCGATGTCGACGGCGTTCCGGTTTTCAGCCTCTTCAGGATCTCCCGTATCGACTGATCGGGGGATCCGCGTACCGCAATATAGAATAACTTATATAGAAGTTCAATTCCACCTTTTACCACATTGGAGGATTCACAATGCTAGCCGGACAACCCATTATCATTCTGAAAGAAAATGTGGAGCGGAACCGTGGCCAGGAGGCCCAGCGCTCAAATATTATTGCAGCTAAAGCCATTGCCGGCGCCGTACGGACCACCCTTGGCCCCAGGGGCATGGATAAAATGCTGGTGAGCAGTACCGGGGACGTCGTCATCACGAACGATGGCGCGACGATTCTCTCGGAGATCTCGGTCCAGCACCCAGGTGCGAAAATGGTGATCGAGGTCGCGCAGGCACAGGACGACGAGGTAGGCGATGGGACAACCACCGCGGTAGTCCTTGTGGGTGCCCTGATGGAACAGGCCGACCTGATGCTTGCCAGGAAGATCCATCCGACGGTGATCTCCCAGGGTTACAGGCTCGGCATGGAAAAGGCCCTCGAAATATTAAAGGACCTTTCGATAAAAATGGATGCCTACGACCGTTCAACACTGTTGAAAATTGCCGATACATCCATGACCGGGAAATCCATCGAATCGGTCAAGGACAAACTCGACGGTATCGTTGTCGATGCGGTCATGGCAATTGCCGAGAAATCGGGCGGGAAGATCATCGCCGACGAGGATAACGTAATTATCAAGAAGCAGAAGGGAGCGACGATGGACGATGCCGAATTGATCCGCGGTATCGTAATCGACAAGACCCGGGTAGACGAAGGGATGCCGAAAAGCGTTAAAAAGGCAAAGGTAGCCCTCGTCGCGAGCCCGCTTGAGATCAAAAAGACCCAGGTCAAAGCCAAAATAAAAATCACCAGCAGTGACCAGATGGAGGCATTCGACCTTCAGGAGAGGGAGACGCTCAGGAAGCTTGCTGACAGCATCGTCGGAAGCGGTGCGAATGTTCTTCTATGCCAGAAAGGAATCGCCGATCCGGTCCAGTTCTACCTTGCAAAGGCCGGCGTCCTTGCTGTCGAAGATGTAGCCGAGAACGACATGAAGAATGCAGCCCGGGCACTCGGGGCGACCGTTGTGAACAAGGCGGAAGATGTGACGTCTTCGGTCCTTGGCAGTGCCGAACTTGTTGAAGAGTCGGATGAGATCGATATCATCAAAATTTCAGGGTGTAAGAACCCGAAGACCATCACCATTCTTCTCCGGGGAAGCACAGACTATCTCCTGGAGGAACTCGAGCGTGCCGTTAACGACGGAACCCGTGTCGTCGAGGACGCGATGGAAGACGCAAGCTTCGTTGTCGGCGGAGGGGCCGTCGAGACTGAACTCTCGATGAAGATCCGGGATTATGCCGCAACCGTCGGTGGCAGGGTGCAGCTGGCGATTGAGGCATATGCTGCGTCCTTTGAAGTGATCCCACTGACCCTTGCCGAGAACTCGGGATTCAATCCGATCGACAAGCTCGTCGACCTGAAGAATGCCCATGCAAAGGGGAACAGGAATGTGGGACTCAACGTCTACAACGGAAAGGTAATCGATATGCTCAGGGAAGGCGTCATCGAGCCCACCCGTTCGAAACGCCAGTCGATCCAAAGCTCGGCAGAATCCGCCATCATGCTCGTCCGCGTCGACGATATGATGATCACCCAGAACAAGCCTCCAGCGCCAGCAGGGATAGGCGGGGCCTGATTCTCTAAACCCAATATATTTTATCGACAGAAATTTTACCGAAGGGACCCGGGTTTTGATTCCCAGTACTTTTATTCCCGGTTCCCGACGGAGATATCAGTGATCCCAACCGGAAGATACACCGGTCCGATATACTTATACGAATTCCGGTTGAATTATCACAATCCGTGCCGAGGTAGTCTAGTCCGGAAAGGCGGTAGCCTCGAAAGCTACTGGTGCTTTGCGCCTCGGGAGTTCAAATCTCCCCCTCGGCGTCCTAACGTAATTTTAAGGTCTTTTCTTAATTTAAACTGATTATTTAAGGTATTTTTTCTTATTATCTTTGTAAAATTAATAAATATATCCCTCAGACCTGCTCACTTTTATCGTGATTAATCCAGCAGTACCTATGCCTCAAATATTCTTGATGAATCGATGAATTGTTTTAATTAAAGACTACCTTGCTTCCTATGCCCCTTTATTGACGTCTCAAAGCATTCAGAATAACCCCATTACATCCCAAAAGCAATTTGACATGGGATTTTACTGCCATATTTCATAATAAATTTTCAAATGTCTTCCGATATCAGTTAATTCTGTCATGTGTTGGCCGATCAATGAAATCGAGACGTTCTCCATTAAAAGACTCCGCTGTACGAGTAAGGGAAATAACATCATAGCGAACTGGGGCTGTCGGGTTATAATATTGCTTATCAATTCTCTCATCTTTTGCATTTTGGAGGTTGCAGTAGTCACCTCAAAATCCTTCATTCCTCGAAGCCGGACACGTTTCCATAAGAAAGAAGATCCCGATCCATATTCTTTCTTAACAAAGCCCATATATTTAAATACGTATATCTATAGAGAATATTCAGTAAATATGGTGAATCTAT